>JAJEDS010000075.1 GCA_022821365.1 Dehalococcoidia bacterium
TGGATGAAGTCATGATCGTCGGCCTCAAGGGTGTGCTCGACCTGGACGGTCATTTCCTCCCGGTTGCCGGTACGCTCCACGATGCAGTAATACTCCCCGGTTAGGCCGCTCTTGGTGGCCACGATAGTTCCCACGCCTTCCGGCCAGACGTTTACGCCCCGCAGCTTTACCATGAAGTCGGAACGGCCGTGGATGGGGTCAATCTTCTGCATCCAGCTTCCGCACTCGCACTGGCCCTGGGGCCACAGCCGGGTAACGTCCTTGATGTCGTATCGGACTATGGGATAGTTCTCCTTGTAGAGAGCGGTAACGATCATGGTGCCCAGCTCGCCGGGCTCCACCGGTTCATAGGTGTCCGGGTCCACGATCTCCACGATGAAGGCGTCCTCCCAGATGTGGTGGCCGCCACCATAGGGACACTCGGAGGAAATGGCCTGCACCTCGTGCATGCCGTAGGTGTCGAAGGCCGGAACTCCCCAGGCCTCCTTGACCAGGTCCGACTTGCCGAAACACTCGATGAGTTTCAGCTTCAGGTCCTTGCCGACCTCCAGCCCCATGTCCTTCGCAACCTGGGACATGTGGATCAGGTACTCAGGGAATCCGATAAGGGCGTTGACCTGCCACTTCTGCGCGATTTCTAGGGCGCGGGAGGTGCGGGTGACGACACCGGCGCTGGTAGTGACGGGGATGCAGCCCAGCCACTGCCACAGGGCCTCGTGGGCGGAGTAGGCGGCGTTATGGGTGGAATACAGCAGGGTATTCATCACCACGTCGCCGGGCTTGAAGCCGTGCCAGTAGTAGGAGCGGGAGCGCAGGATGTTGCCCACTTCCCGGTCCCAGGGGGTATAAAAGGTGGGGCGAGGCTCGCCGGCGGTGCCGCCGCTGGAGTGAATGCGCCAGGGAATCTCCCCGGCCAGCACGTCGCGACCCACGTAGTCGCCGAAGGGCGGGTTGGCGTCCACGCTCTGGCGGATGTCCTCCACCGTGTACATGGGCGCTTTCTTGATGTCGTCTATGGTCTTGATATCGCCCGGCTCGACGCCCGCGGCCTTCCACTTGCTCTGGTAGAAGGGGACCTGGTAGGCCCACGCCACCGCTTCCCGCAGTCGCTTCTCCTGAAGGGCCCGAATTTCCTCGATGCTCAGCATGAAAACACCGCGGAAAAAGTCCGGGGCCGGCGGGTATTCCCGCACCAGTTCTTCAAAGTCTATGGACTTGTAGTAAAAGGGAACGTCGTGCAGTTCTGCGATCTTTAGCACGGGAAACCTCCTGAATTGGACGTGGCCCCGTTCCCCGGACTCCACCTAGAGAGATCCTGGATTCCGGCTTTCGCCGGAATGACGGAAAGGGGACTACGACCCTGGTCTGCGTTTGATTAGCCCTCCAGCTTCAGGGCCTTGATGGCGTTGGTGCGGACAAACTTCTCGTACACGTCCGGCTTGATGGTGCGGTGGGCGCCGCCCCAGTCGAAGCCGTTGTCCACGATCTTCTGGTAGTCATCCAGCCACACCTTGGGATTGATGGCGGGGTAATCGCTGCCGAAGACCAGCTTGTCCTGCAGTACCGTGTTCATGTACTGGAAGACGATCGGCTGGGTGGCGTAGATGTAGCGAGGCAGCCAGCCCGACAGGTCCATGTACACATTCTCGTGGCGCCAGCAGACGGCCAGCCCTTCCTCGGTCCAGGGCCAACCGAAGTGGGTCATTATGATGCGCAGGTCGGGGAATGCGGTTGCCACGTCGTCCAGCATTACCGGACGGCAGCCATTGATGGTGCAGCGGGTCATGCGGGTGGTGCCGGTATGCACCAGGATGGCGATGTCCAGCTCCACGCACTTGGCGTAGATGTCCCACATCAGTTCCTTGTCGTTGGGACAGAACTCCTGGTAGGCAGGGTGGAACTTCAGGCCCTTGCAACCCAGTTCCTTGGCCGCCCGCTCAATTTCGCGCAGGGCCAGGGGGCCCATGTGCGGGTCCACCCCGGCGAAGGGAATGAAAAGATCGGGATATTTCTCGGCGTACAGAGCCAGGTAATCGTTGGGGAGGGCCCGCCCCCACTGGTTGTAGGAGACCATGTTGACGATGACGGCCTTGTCCACTCCGGCTTCCTGGAAGGTCTCGTAGGTCTCGTCAATGGTGATGAACTGCTTTCCGTGGTGGGGAGCTTCGGGACTGCGGCCAAAGAAATCGTAGTGCGCTTCGGTGTAGGAAGGCCCATGACCCAGGCAGGTCTCCTGGGTAAAGGGGTGAATGTGAATATCTATGGGCTTGATGTCCGGGGTGGTCATTAACTCCTCCTGAAGGGAACCGGGGAAATTTCCCGCCTATCTTATACTGTAGGCCCAATGGGGGCAAGGAGATGACGCACGCCCCAGGCGGGCCTGCGTCCTATACAGGGTCCGCGGGTAAGGGTTAGAATGGTGGGCACAATTTCCCTGCTGCAATATTGCACCTTGGCACAACAGGCCGCCACGGCCTGCCGGCCGGCTTCGATTGCACTCGGTAAAGGGGTCCGACATGACCGCTGGAAAATTGCCAGACACCAAATCGAGGCGGGACCAGGGTTACGTGCTTCCCTGGCCGCCCCCGCGCAAGCCGGAGGACATGACCAGTTTCAAGCATCTCACCAGAAACGGCAGCGTCCATCATCTCATCCAATACCTTGGCAATCCGGACAACACAATCGTTGAAGGCGAACTTTACCTGATACCGCGGCCTGGAGTACCCCTGGCGGGGCGGCGGATACCGGACTTGATGGTGGCCTTCAATGCCCGTCCAGAGCTGTATGTCAGGGACAACGGCTACATCATCTCCAACCAGGGCAAGCCGCCCGATTTCGTGCTGGAGGTGGCTTCCCGTTCCACCGGCGCCGTTGACCTGGCAGAAAAGCGGGAGTACTACGCTGCCATGGGCGTGGGAGAATACTGGCGATTCGATGAAACCGGTGAGCACCACGGAGAGTACCTTGCCGGCGACATCCTGATTGATGGCAGCTACCAGCCCGTTGCCATTGAAACCCTGACCGACGGCGTCCACCAGGGGTATAGTTCTGCCCTTAACCTTGTGCTGCGTTGGAATCATGGCCAGTTAGGCTGGCATGAACCGGAAACCGGTCGCCACATTGCTACCTTCCAGGAAGAACAGCGCGCACGGCTGGAGGAGCAGCAGGCTCGGCTGGCAGCCGAGGCCCGAGTCCGGGAACTGGAGGCCGAAGTGGAAAGGCTGCGCCAGGAAGGATAACGCCGAGTAGCTCCATTGGATCATCAGCATTGCTCCGCCTGCGCCCATCGGCTTAATGCCAAGAGGAGTGGCAAATGACTACCCCGCATTTACCCCTGGCCCAGGAAATAGACCGCGTCCCCTCCAGCCGAGTACCCCTGGACGCCGCCCAGGAGGTCCGCTACCAGCGGCTGCCCGAAGAGGCGGTGATGATTGACGTCCACCAGCATCCCATGATTCTGCCCGAGGACGTGGGTAGGTTGACCGAGTACCTGCGGGCCAACATTTACGGCTGGGGCTACGAGGCGGTGCGACAGGGCGGCTGGACGGCGGTAACCACGGCCAACATGTTCCGGTGCCTGGTCAGCAACCCGGATATGTCCTTCGCCGAGTTCGACGACATTTTGACCGAGGTGGGGTTAATGCTGTCGGACGTGGACCGGCATGAGGACGTGGTCAAGGTCTCCAACGCCGACGAGATTGAGGCCGTGAAGCAGCAGGGCAAAGTTGGGTTCATGCCCACGCTGGAGCACCTGGCCATCGGCAACGACATCAACCGCCTGGACATCCTCTACAGCGCGGGCGTGCGGCTGGCCGGCCTGACCTACAACCGCAAGAACTACATCGGCGACGGCCAGAACGAACGCAACGCCGGCGGCCTCAGCGAGTTTGGCATAGAGGTGGTCAGGCGAATGAACCAGTTGGGCATGTGCATTGATATTTCCCACGCCTCCATACCTACCGCCATGGACGCCATCGAGTTCTCCGAGGCGCCCATAACCTTCAGCCACAACGCCTCATACACTCTGCGGCCCACCACCCGCACCCGCAGGGACGAGGAACTGGTGGCCTGCGCCCGCAAGGGCGGCCTCATCGCCATTACCGCCGTGCCCAATTCCCTGAGCGACGACCCAAAACAAGACATTAACTGCGTGCTGGACCACTACGACTACATGGTCAACCTGGTAGGGGTTGACCACGTGGCCATCGGGACCGATACCAACGTGGGCGACCACGTGGACTTTCACCACTACGTACTGAACCGCTCCTACGAGGAACTGCCAGCCCCCTACCTGGACGGGCTGGAATCGCCGGCCGACGGCGTGAATATCATCCGGGGCCTGATAAGCCGGGGCCACTCAGACGAGGACATATTGAAGATTGTGGGCGGCAATGCGCTGGACTTCTTCCGGCGGGTGATGGGATAGCGCTCACTCAGCCTCCTACCCTGTTGTATAATAGGCCGACAGCAACCCAACCTACCAAAATCAGTACCGGAGGTATGATTCAGTGAAATTGCTGGTGATTAGCGGGGGACGTCACCCCTACGAGGAATCTACTCCCATCCTGAACGACTTTCTCAAGGCTGCAGGGCACGACGTAACGGTAACCGAAGACGCCTCGGTGCTGGCCGACACCGCCGAAATGGACAACTTCGATGCCCTGGTATTCAACACTCGCCGCGAGAACATTCCCGACTTCGGCGACTGGGCCCTGGAAGCAGGTGAGCGGGAGGGCATGGCAAACTACATCAAGTCCGGCAAGGGCTTTGTGTGCATCCACATTTCCACCTGCCTGTCCAACACCTGGCCCGAGTACCATGAAATCACCGGCGGCGGCTGGATTACCGGCACCAGCTACCACCCGCCCTACGGCGAATTCACGGTCAACGTCAGCCAGGCCGGCCACCCCGGCGTACAGGGCGTTTCGGACTTTTCCACCAACGACGAGCTTTACATGGGCCTGGCCTACGGTGAAGGCAACGACATCTTCCTGACCGGCGACTCGGAAGAAGGTACCTGGCCCTGGGGACCGGACCGGTCACCCACCTTCATGGCCGGCGGCACCTATCCCCTGGCCTGGACCCGCAGCTACGGCGACGGCAAGGTCTTCGTCCTGCTGCTTGGACACGACGGCCGCAGCTTCGAGACCCCGGAGTTCCAGAAGATTGTTCTGAACGGGGTGGACTGGGCAACGGCCTAGCACTTACTGTTTACGGCGCAAACCGAAAGGGCCGGGGCGAATATCCCCGGCCCTTTCAATTGTGGATAATCGTTACTTCTCGTGGATTCTTCCCCTAATACCCCTGGAAGCTCTGGGTGAAGAGCAGCGCCGTTTCCAGCGGGCCGTCAATTTCCAGCTGGACGGGTACTGAGCCGCGGCTTATGTCCAGCCGTCCGTAAACCAGCAGCACGTAGGCGCTGGTGTTGGCGCGGAAGGTTACGTCGGGGGCTGTGCTTCCGGCGGGTTCAATGCGGAATGTGTCCCCCTCCAGCACCACATCCTCGCTGAAGGAGTTGGGGCCTGAAACCTCGAAGCGGAAGCGGGCGTTGGCGCCGCCCTCCAGGGGTACGAAGCAGACGCCCAGCCAGCGGTGGGCTACGGTGGCTATCTCCCGCGCCCCAGCCTCGGAAATCTCAGCAGCAGGGTCGAAGGCGGAGCGAATGTCCCACCCGTGGATGGCAATCTCCTGGATGCGGCGGGTAACGTTCTCATGCACCGGTATGATGCCCCGGCGGTGGAAAGACGGCTTCTCCCAGTCCTCAGGCCGAAGTCCCAGGGCCGTCTGCACCAGGCGGTCAGACCCCTCCCGATAGGCCTGGACCAGTTCGGCAGCCTCTTTGCCCGCGCTGAATTGCCTGGCGCGGTCCGCGGTGCTTTCCGAGGCGCGGTCGCCTGCATCCAGCAGACGCTGGCCTTCTGGCGGCTCCGGGTTGTCGTTCTGCGCGCGGGTAATGGCCAGGGAAGAGCCCTGGGAACCCTGGGCAATGTGGGCCGCCGCGTCGGCTACCGTCCAGGCGGTGCAGGCGCTTTGCCGGCCCCAGCCCTCGGTGTCCAGACCGGCCAGGAATTCGGCCAGGGCGTCGGCCTCGGAGCGGAGCAGGGCGATAGTCTTTTCCATGTCTGGTGCGGTGGATCCGGAAACCATGTTTCCTCCTTGAGTTCAGCTTTAGTTGTTGACGTTACTCGATGCCTTGCGGCTCCCGTAGATTCGTCATGAATTTCGATCCACTCCGGAAGCGCAGAACAAGCTGCCATCGGTGGTGGTCACATACAGGTCCTCAGAACCGGCGCCACCAAAGGCGCAGTTAGTCGGTTCCAAGGGCAGCGGGTGGGATTCCAGAATGCGCCCTTGCGGAGTGATCACGTACGCCATGGGCCCCGGGCCTGCATCGGCTCCTCCACCCACGGCCACGATATTGCCGTCGGCGTCCAGGCATATGCCATAGATGCCGCGATGAACGCCGCCACTTCTCGAGTCGTAGTCCCTGCCAAAGGTGTGGAGCAGACGGTACTGGCCCACCGAGCCATCTTGCAGGACGGGATAGGCGCGCAGTTCCCTTGGGCCGTCCGGGTCTTCGCTGCTTTCCGCCACGTAGAGGGTGGTCTCATCCGGGGACAGCAACAGGGCCACGGGAGAGTCGGTGTCGTAGGTGACGCGGGTGATGGGCGCTTCCAGGGTGGGAGACTCCAGCCGCAGCACCGAGGCGTGGTCCATCTTGTCATGAATCTGGGGATTCATGGCTTCCCGCAGGTCGCCGTGAGGGTCGCAGAACCAGATGCGGTCGTGCCTGTCCACCACCAGGTCCCTGGGCTGGTTGTGGTAGATGCCGTCCAGCTTGTGGGCCAGAGGCGAGGTGCTGCCGTCGGCGTTGAACCGCACCAGCCGACGCCCACCGCTCTGCGCCCCGTACAGGACACCAGAGGGGGAGAAGGCCAGCCCCATGGTTCGGTTGGTCCAGCGGCGGAAGTCGGTAACCTCGCCGGTGGCCGGGTCGTAGCGGAGGATGCGGTTGTTGGCAGCATTAAACGGAAAGGTAAGCTGGGTGAAGAGCAGGGCTTCCCCATCCCAAACCGGCCCATCGGTAGGGGTGGCGTAAGGTCCGGCGACCCGCTGAAAATCCCAGGTCAAAGCTGATACTCCAGTCGGCATGATGGGTGGGATTGTAGGAGTGGGCAGATAGGGTGTCAAGGAATCTATTGCCCCACGCCCGCCCCCCAGGGAGGATAAGAACCAACGCCAAACCCAGTGTGCGGTCCTCCAGGGCTACCGCACTTCAATTGGGTCGTCCGGTTCAGTTACTTTTATTCCAATGCATTTCTCACCAAAGAGGGACAGAGAACGCGGAGTTGCACGGAGAATCTCTGCGCTCCACTGCGTACTCCGCGACTCTGTGGTTAAGAAAAGTCTCCAAATGCGATCGCCTTGCGCGGTTCTCGACTTCCGGTTGCCAATTGCCCTTTCCAATGCTAACCTGCCCGGAAATCCAACATTATAAAGAAGGTGGACCTATGGCAGACAAGCGAATAGGCGTGGCGGCCATGGGGGGCGACGTCCCCACCGTGGTGGCCCGCATCCAAGACCTTGAAGCAAGAGGCATCGAGGCGGCATGGCTAACCTCCGGAGGAGCGGGGCCGGATGCCCTGACCACCTTTGCGGCGGCGGCGGCCGTCACCGACCGCATCCTGATGGGCACCAGCATCATCCCCACTTACCCTCGCCATCCCATCGTGGCGGTGGCCCAGACCCAGGTGGTGGCGCAGCTGGCCCCAGGCCGGTTCCGGTTGGGACTGGGCCCCAGCCACAAGGTCAGCATCGAGCCCATGTTCGGCATTGAACACAACGCCCCGCTGACCAACCTGCGGGAGTACATCCAGGTGGTGAAGGAACTGCTGTGGCAGGGCCAGGTTGACTACGACGGCACCCAGTACCGCGGCCATGGCTCCCTGCCCGGGGCGCCGGCCCCGGACGTGCCGGTCATGGCCTCGGCCCTGCGCCGCCGGTCCTTCCGGTTGTGCGGCGAGGTAGCCGACGGGGCCATAAGCTGGGTGTGCCCCGGCCAGTACCTGCGGGACGTGGCGCTGCCGGAGATGCAGCGGGGCGCCGCCATTGGTAACCGAGATGTTCCACCCCTGATTGCCCACGCCCCGGTTTGTGTCCACGACAACCCGGAGGAGGTGCGGGAAGCGGCCCGGGCACAGCTGGCCAACTACCCCCGTTCACCCTTCTACCAGGAAATGTTTGCGGCATCGGGGCATCCGGAGGCACGGGAGAGCGCGTGGAGCGACGGGATGATTGAGAACGTGGTCCTGTCGGGGGATGAGGAAACGGTGGCCGGGCGATTGCGCGAACTGTTCGACTGGGGCGCAACGGAGATCCTTGCTCATCCCATTACGGCCGGCGGCGACGCATCTGCCTCCATGGAACGCAGCCTCAACCTGATAGCCACCGTGGGTCAAGGACTGTAGGCAGGTAACATTAAACATGGATAGACAGGATTATTGAGGACTCGTTATCACTCATATCCTGTTCATCCTGTCCATCCATGTAAATGCAAATTAGCTAGATTTTGGCCTTGGCGGCCTCGCGCTTGCCCTCTTCGGTTAATTCCCAGGCGTCGCCGTCGGAGTTTACCCGGACCAGGCCAAAGGTAATGAGGGTCTGGCGGGCGGCCTCGGCGGACTGGCGCCAGACGATGCTGCCCGTCTCGCCAGGCGCAAAATCCCCCTCCTTGAAATAGCCGCCAATCAGCGTCTCAACCCCCTGCAAAACGGCCTCGGTTGAACCCTTCCCGCCCAGGTCGAACAGGACTTCCAGGATTGGCAGTTCAAACTCGTCCTCCGGAGTGGTTCCTGGCGAGCGACGAGCTTGAACCGCAGCGGCAGCGCCATTACCCTGGGCAAGTGGTCTTGGAACCTCTTCTTTAGCTTGAGCCTCGCTTTGCTGCCCTGAGCCATTGTGACCCGAGCCATTCTGCTGCGCGCCCGTTTCCTGCCTGTCCGCATAAATCTGGTGGGCGCGGTCAATAGCCCGGACCCGCCCGCTGACCAGGAGTTCCTGGCGCTCGGCGGCCCAGCGGTTGGAGGCGGCGACGCTGCGGATGGAACCCTGGAAGTGGGGCATCACGTACCGCGCCAGCAGCTCAAAGCTCTTCAGCATCTTGTCGCGTGGGGCCCAGTCAATGGTCTGGACCAGGAAGCCCCCGTAACCGCCGCTCTGCTCCGCCAGCTTGTTCAGGCTTTCGATGCAGTCGTCGGGCGTGCCGATAATCCACGACCCGTTGTCTCGCATGAACTCGGCGACGTCTTCCAGGGGGCCGTCAAAGGCGGCTTTGCGCCCGTTGGTGCCCTCGGAGTATTCGCGCAGGTAGCGGCCCGCCCCCAGTTTGACCTCTTCCAGGGCCTGGTCCCGGTCCTCGGCCAGGTAGCAGGGGACAGCCAGCCGCCACTCGTGCCGGTCCACCGTCTGGCCATGCTCGGCTGCCGAATTTTCGGCAATCTCCCACAGTCCCTTGAGGTTGGAGGGGCCCGCTGACGGGTCTCTGGGTACGGTGATGGTCAGCACCGATGCGCCGTACTTCCCAGCCATGGCCACGCCGGCCGGCGACTGCACCGAGGCCACCGACAGGGGCATGTAGGGCCGCTGGTAGGGCTTGAGTTGCAACATGGCTTCCCGCAACTCGAACCAGTCGCTCTTGTAGGTTATGGGTTCGTCTTCGGTGAACAGGCGCAGGATGATGCCCATGGCCTCATCCATCTTTTCTCGCTGGGTGGTGGGGTCGATTCCCATCATGTAGGCGTCGCCCGGCAGCGCACCTGGTCCAACTCCCAGCATCACCCGCCCGTGGGTCATGTGGTCCAGCTACACCATGCGATTGGCCACCATAAAAGGGTGGTGGTAGGGGAGGCTGATAACGCCCGTCCCCAGTTTGATGTGCCTGGTGCGTTCTGCCGCGGCGGCAATGAACAGTTCAGGGGAGGAGATGGTCTCCCAGCCGGCGCTGTGGTGCTCGCCAATCCAGGCCTCGTCGTAGCCCAGGTAATCCAGCCACTCAATAAGTTCCATGTCCCGGTCCATGGCCAGGGTGGGGTTCTCGCCAACCCGGTGGAAGGGCCCCAGGAAAATGCCAAATTTCATGCGGTCGGGCAGGTTCAAGTCCATAACTGCACCTCAAAAGCAAATGGATAGAAGCTGTGGTCAAAGCTTCAGGGGGTTTGCGAAAGGGGATTTGCGGGCATTATAGCCAAGCGTCCGATTCGGGGCAAACTACGGTCGCCAATGCGGATAGCGGCTGCAAATCGCTCTTCGGCAAGTGTAATCGCCGCCAGGAAACGGAAACAATTGGCTCCCAAACACGGTCGGGTTGACCGGACGACAAGCAACGAGACGTATTTCGTAAGTGTCACCACCTGTTTTTACTTTTTAACGATAAGTTATTGCCTGGCTTCCGAATTACAGGTATAGTTAGCTTGCATAGTTAGACACTTTGTGGTCAATAGACTACTATCTCCACATACCTCCCAACTCCAAGTATGTGAGGTCCACTCATGCCATGGCCACGAACCGCTGACTACGTTGCAGCCCTCCAGAACCCCCAGGAATGTTTCGAGATTGAAGGCTTGGCCAACGGGCGGGTTGCCACCTCCGCAGACGGCTCTCCCCGGTTCCTGGAAGGCGACTCCGCCTGTGTTTTCCGGTTGGAGGCATCCGACAGTGTAGTCGCCGTTCGCTGTTTTACAAAACAGGTAACGGATCAGCAGGAGCGGTATAACGCCCTCGAGGAGCATATTTCCGGCTTCGCGCCGGAAGTAATGCTGGACCTCGTGTACGCTGAGCAGGGCATAAAGGTGGGCAGGGAATGGTATCCCACGGTCATCATGGAATGGGCCGAAGGCGAAACCCTGGACAAGTTTGTCGCAGACAACCTGAACCGGCCGGACATACTCAGCGGACTAGCTGACAATTGGCGGCAACTGGACAGAGTCCTGCGCACCCTGAGAATCGCCCACAATAACCTCGAACACAGCAACATCGTAGTGGTGGAAGGTGGGGAGCTCAGGCTGGTGGACTACGACAACGTCTATCTGCCCATTAACGAAGGGGAGGAAAGCCCGTCAATTGGTCACCGACACTACCAGCATCCAACACGGAGCGCCCAACATTACAATGAGGAATCGGACAATTTCCCTTCGCTGGTGATTTACCTCAGCCTGATTGCTCTGGCCGCAGACCCTGCCTTGTGGGACCAGTTCCATACCACCGACAACCTGATCCTGACCCGGCAGGACTTTTTAAATCCTGGGCGCTCCAGGTGTCTGCAGGCTTTAGGCGAAAGTCCTGACCCCGCCGTTGTTGCGCTGGCCGACCGGCTGGACAGCTATGTCCTGAAGCCCGTCGGCGACGTGCCGGGTTTGGAAAGTCTCTTGAGCGACATTCCCGCTCCCGCGCAATACGAACCGCCGGAAATTGAGCAACCCACAGCCGTTCAAGCCACTGGGGCACCGGACACCCGGACCATCCCTTCAGAAGCAGCCTCGATACCTCAGCCTGCAGCCCGGACCTCTACCGTAATTCCGACAGCCCAGGAAGCCCCGCCCGAGACGCCCCCAGCGCCTGCGTCGTCGCCCGTCTCCGCGGCTCAGGCGACGTTAACTGAGGCGGCAGAGGCAATACAAAGCAAAAACTTCCTGATGGGTGGCCGCCTGTTGCTGGGACTTATCATCGCCACCTTCGCATCCATGCTGTTAACAGGGATTGTCGAAGCGTTTCAGCATGTGGCGATTGGGTTGACGACGTTGACGATCTGCCTGCTCCCTTTCCAGGCCAGGTTCCGTGCCTGGATGCCGGTGGTGGTTTGCGCGGCAATAGGTTTCGCCATATATGCCTTTAGCGTGGCCCAGAACGGAACGTTCACCGAACCCTTTGATCCCATGAGGGACACAACAGTAGAGAACGTGGCCGCCGCCTTCTATGGAGTTGCCGTCGCCCTTCTTTCGTTTGGGCTGGCTACCCGCCTGCTGGGCATCACCAGGGTTCCCGAACCCGCCACCGGCCTAATGAGGTTTATCGAAAGATTGGGAAACTACAACCGGACCGGGATGGTGCTGCCAGCAATAGGAATTCCTTTGTTTGTGGTCGGGTTCGCCCCCCAGGAAATCATTGACTCCTTTTTCTTTCAACCACATGGAACGGACTATCACCGGGGAGGAAGCCTGTCATGGGATGCCAGACACCTGTACTGGCCGCTGGTCATCCTGGACAAGGTGGAATACGTTGGCAAGTTCTGCTTCGTGGCGGGCATCATACTGTTGATCCTGGGAACACCCCGGCGCCTGTTGTTCTCATTTATGCTTAAGTGCGCACACTTTATGCAGGGGTCCGACCACAAGGAGGAAAGAACAGAAACTCTCAAGAACATGGCCTCTCGGAAGCCGAATATCCGGCAGACAGCCTCCAGCATTCGCCCGACTCGTCTCCGGGGCGACAGTGATCTCAGTGATCCAGTGGAGTGTGTTCAGATAATCCAATTGGGGCTGGTGTTATTTACCATCGGCATACTTGGCTTGACTTTGATGGATCACGTCCTGGAAGGGTTCCTGGTCCCAACGGGAGCGGAGATAACAGATCTCTTCGTCAATGACTTCGAGATCCTGGATTTCGGCTGGGAAGACTACCCGTGGTGGTTGACGGCATTCTCTACTGTCCTGAATGTCCTTAGCGTAATCTCCGGAGGCATCGGCGCGCTTATCATTGTAGTCGGGATCATGGAACTAATAAGGCAGACCCGTGCCGCTCAAGCCCTTGGCAGTTCATTGGAAAAGTATCTTGCCAGCAGTGGCAGCGGTGGCGGTAGCGCCCCAACCAGTTCCGGCGGAGGTGGCTCCCGAACTCCGACCGCACACGGAGGAATGTTGAGGGCAATAAACGCCGCCCGAGGAAAGAAATAGAGGACTCGCCCCCGGGTATGGGAGGCCGCGTCCTCGCCAGGCACTGCTTCAGAGCTCCAGCCCGTCCATCGTACCGTCAACGTAGAGAATCTGGAGAGTGGACAGGACGCCGTTCAACAGTTGTTCCTGCTGGCCGGGTTCCACTTCCGATGCCAGAGCGGTCAACAGCTGCCTGACCGTTGTCTGCCCGTCAACCATGGTTGTCAGCCGCGCCACCAGGTTGCTGCAGGGCAGGCCCTCCGGATGCCCGTCAGTGACCAGGACGTAGCCCCAGTCAAAGACACCATCGCCTGGGACGGGCTTTCGTTCCACACGTATCCCCGGGCGCAGCCTGGGGACAGCATCCAGTATCTGTAGCGGCTGACCGTTTCGCGATTCAAGTAGAGACTGGATTTCAGACTGCCGCCTGATGCGGTCTTCCTCAACCGCGCGGACGCTGTCGGCGAACTTTGTTGGCGCCGCGCCCCGTTCCAGTACCATCCGCTCGTAGCCCTGGGGTGGCTGGCCCGCCACCGCTTGTATGAAGGATGCCCGGGGCGAAAGGCCGGTGTCCTCGCCATCCTGGCCTTCCAGGATCCGCCGGGCCTCCCAGAAATAGGACTCCACAGTGCGATTGCTGGAGTAGAAAAGACGTACCATCTCCCGGAAGTGGTGGTACTCTTTCATGTAAAGTTCCTGGTAAACCTGGGCCGCTGCGGAAGCCATTTCGGGGCTGCGCAGGGCCGTAGTAACATAGGCGGCGGCCAGGACCCCGGACATCAGGGCCAGGTGGACGCCGGAAGAGAACAGGGGATCGATGAAGCAGGCGGCGTCTCCGGCCAGAACATAGCCGTCGCCAGCGATGTTCTCACAGGCATAGGACCAGTCCTTGACGATGAAGGGGCCCGATACGCGCCTGGCATTGCTCAGCATTCCGGCGGTGTAGGGAGCCTGGGCCAGCTGCTCGTCCAGGAAGATTTCAAGCCCCAGTTCCCTTACCTGTTCCTCCCCAATTGGCTGGTCCACCACGGCACCCACGCTGGCCTGTCCGGTGTGCAGGGGAATGGTCCACAACCAGCCGTGGGCGTAGGACTCGATGAAGATGTTGGTGTCGGCCGGCGGCGGCAAACGCTCGGCACCCTGGTAATAGGCGTAAACGGCCAGGTTGCGGAAGGACTCATCCCACCGGCGAAGGTCTAGCTGCCTGCCCAGGAGTCCGTTCTGACCAGAGGCGTCAACCACGAAGCGGGCGGGGATTAGGTATTCGCCTCCTGTGTCGCTGACACATCGGACTTCATGGTGTTGCGGTACCCCGCCTGAGAGTTGCTGCGTGAGCGAGGGAGATGGATTCCGGCTTACCCTGGAATGATGGGGTTGGGGAGCTAACAGGACTTCCGTAGCCCGCCAGCCCTGGCGTACTTCCACACCGCTGGCTGCCGCGTTGTCCACCAGCAGGTGGTCGAAGGTGGGACGCCATACCTGGTAGGAATGGGGATTCCGGCGGTTGGTCTCGCCGAAGAACCAGCTCCAGGGTTCCCGGTCGCGTCCCCAGACCATCGTGGCCCCCAGCTTCTTTACGAAGCCCTGGGCCTCCACCGCGGGAATGAAACCCATCTCTTACAGGATTGGAATGCTGGCCGTAAGAATCGATTCGCCGACGTGGTCACGGGGGAAGCGCTCCCGCTCCAGCAGCAACACCTGCCAGCCCTGGCGAGCCAGCATGGTGGCGGCGGCGCTGCCGGCGGGCCCACCGCCAATGACAAGCACGTCTGTGGAAAATTCAGAA
>JAJEDS010000362.1 GCA_022821365.1 Dehalococcoidia bacterium
ATCGAGGCGGAGATTGTCCAGAAGGAAAGCGGTTGTTCGGAAGAGCAGGCCAGCGCCCTGGCCAAGCTGGGTGAAAAGGTCCGCAATCTCCGCGATCACGGACTTGCCGAGGGCGCCAGCACCCGCCTCCTCATCTACGCTGGGCGTTTGATGAGGGAAGGCATTCCCGCCCGACGCGCCTGCCAGGTGGCCATCGTGTGGACCCTTACCGATGAGGCCGAACTGCAGCGCAGCGTTGAAGAAGTAGTTTCTTCCATCTTCGAATAATCTGACTCCCTTCCCCCTCGATGGGCGAAGGTTAGGATGGGGGTGATTCCCATCGTTTCATCCATCCCTGACCTGGTCAGGCAGGCACTGGCGCGGCGGTCCAAGTGGAGTTTGACCGACGAGAGCCTGATGCCTGCTGCCGTTTTAATCACCTTGTATCCCAAGGATGGGCAATACTGTGTGCTCCTAAACAAACGGTCGGAACTGGTTGAGCACCATAAGGGTGAGATTTCTTTCCCCGGCGGGGCCAGGGATCCGGAAGACGACGACTTTATGGCCACCGCCCTCCGGGAAGCCCACGAAGAGATGGGTATAAGCCCGTCAGATGTGACCATCCTCGGGGAACTGGACGATGCCGTGACCCGCAGCGGGTTCGGGGTTAAGGTGTTTGTAGGTGAAATACCCCATCCCTATCCCTTTCAGCCCAGCGACCTGGAGATCGCTGAAGTCCTTGAAGTCCCCATTTTGAACCTTTACGACCCGGCTAATGTCCGCTGGGAAACTCGCTGGAATGGTGAAGGCCTAACTACGGTCTATTCCTATGTCCATGAACAGCACGTAGTCTTTGGCGCCACTGCCAAAATTCTGCAGCAGTTCCTGGAAATTATGGAAGAGCCTTTGAAAAAGGAGGGGCTGACGTCTTGAGCAACGCTCCCTTTGATGAACTGGAAACCGAACTCGGTAAATTCCCCCCCGCGGTTCTCGATGCCTATCGTGAATCCCTAGAGGCAATGGAATCGTCCTTTTCTTCCGAAGAACTCCTCCTGTGGGCAAAGGAAGGCTCTGCCATCGCCGGGCAAACCGTTCGCTCCTGGGAATCGGCGGTAGAGTACTACCGGGTCTGCCCTATGGTGGCCCGTTCCCTGGCCTTTCCCTCCTTCATGCAATGGGCAAGGTGCGGTACCTACCTGTCCCAGGACTCGCCGGCCCTGGCCGTGTCCTTCTTCAAGGCCAGCCCGTCCATAGTATCCAACCTGCGCCCGCAGTACATTCCCCGCTGGGCCGGCCTGGGCCGCAGCCTCTACAAGGGCACCTGGAAGTCCAGCACCCTGTCAAGCCGGTTCTTCGAGGTCAGCCCCGACCTGATTCGCTCCCTTCCCTTCTGGGACGTGGAGGTCTTCGCTTCCCTGGTAGAGGCCCTGTCCTACAAGTCCTACGACATCGCTGTGGAATGTCTTACCTTGGGCAAGGACGTGTTGCCGGCCATGGGCCGTGAGCGCGAGGCTTTCCTGGCCATGTGCCGCGCTCTGTCCGATGGCAACTGGCGCGAAGTTAAGAGTTGCTTCGAAGTCGCCCCCAAGGCCCTCCAGCAGGTAGACGAAGGGCAGACCAGCCGTTTCCTTAAGCTGGGTGAGCGGTTGACCAAGGTGGGAATCAGGGATACTTCCCGCTTCTTGTCCGACGGCAGCCAGGCATTGAGCCAAATCCCCACCGGGTCCCAGGCCCATATCCTGGACCTTTGCGAGGGTCTCCTGGCCATAACCCCCGAAGCGGTGCCCTGCTTCCTCAAGAGCCTGAACAGCGTAACCCACCGGGTTACCCTGAATCAGCTGGACACCTGGTTCCACCACGGCGTCCAGTTGCTCAAGGACAACCCGGAGAGCGGCATCGCCTTCTTCAAGGTGGAATCCAATACATCCGAGTCGCTGCTGGAAACCCTCTCCTCCAGCTTGGAACTTGACCGCGTCAAGGGCGTGGTGCGCCTGTATTGCCGGGCCCTTTCCGGCTCCCCCATCGAAGTAATGAATACCCAGGAACTGGTACGGAGGAATATCGGCTGGGTGGACGAAGACACCGCCTCCACCGACGGCACCAAGGTCTTCCTCCCCCCCGTCGTTGACCACTACCAGGACAAGAGTCAGAACTTTTCCTGGTTCAAGGTTGTGGCCACCCACCAGGTGGGGCACCTGGAATTTGGCAGCTTTGCCTACGACTTCAGCAAGCCGGCCCTTCAGTTCGAGGAAGAGCGCCGCTACGCCCTGGAACGCGAACGGGGAGCGCAGCAGATCAGCGACGACGTTCTGCTGGGCGACCTGGAACCGGATGGCCAGGCCCGCGCCTATACCGACATTGGCCGCTTCCTGAGCCTGTTTGACGACCGCCGGCTGGCCTTCGACCTGTTTACGGTTCTGGAAGACTGCCGGCTGGACTACCGCATTAAGGCGGAATACCCCGGCATAAGGCGAACCGCGATGGATGTCCAGTCGGATACGCTGTCCCGCCGCCCCGAGGTTGAGGACCTGCCCCTGCAGGAGGCGCTGGTAGAGTTGCTCATCAGGATGAGCCTGGACCAGTTCAATAACCTCCCTGTACCCGTCGACTTTCGTGAAGAGGCCACCATGCTGGCCCAGATTCTCCATGTGCTTCGCGATGTCGCTGCCAACGTGGAAGACACAGCCGAAGCTACCCTGCGGGCCTACGAGATTATTTCCCGTCTGCAAAACGAGACCCAGCCGGAAGACCAGTGGGAACCTGAGGACATGGAAGAGCCCGGCGACTTCTCCGAGGAGGAGTTCCAGTCCCTGCTGGACAAGCTGCAGGCTTCCCAGGACTCTTCCGGGGACGCGGGCGAAGGCGACCCCTACGATTCGCCGGAACCGGTTGATTACCGCGGCGACTTCAAGCCGGAAATGGTTCAACTGCTGACCAAGTTGCAGATGGACCAGAACCAGCAGGGCGAAGGCGAACCCCTGTCCCAGGAAATGCTGGAACAGCTTCTTCAGGACAGCGCGGAACTGGAACTGGATGCGGAACAAGGCGACATAAACAACAGCACCAGTACCTTTGCCCAGAACATTATGAAAGAGGCCGGCGTCCCGCCTCCCAACTCCCAGCCGGGCCAAGGCTACGGTCCCCTGCTCCACGACGACGACCAGGGCGGCGAACTGGAAGCCCGTGAGCCCAAGACCTACGTTTACGACTAGTGGGACTTCCGCGCCAACGACTACAAGCCCCGCTGGTGCGTGGTCAAAGAGAAGTCCCTGGACGAGGGTGACTCCAACTTCTATAACGACTCTCTGAAAAACTACTCGACCCTGCTCAGCCACATCAAGCGGCAGTTCGAGTTGATCATGCCCGAAACTTTCCGGAAGATTTACCGGATGGTAGATGGCGAGGACATCGACCTGAATGCCGCGCTGGAAGCGGCGGCCGATATCCGTATGAAAGTGCCGCCCGACGAAAAGATCTACTGGCGCCGCAACAAGATCGAGCGCGATGTGTCAGTGGTCTTCCTGCTGGACATGAGCGCTTCCACCGCCGAGGCCATCGACGAAGGCCGCCACACCGTGGACGACCGGGACGCCCCCGACGACCCGGTGGAATACATGGTCTGGCTCCGCCGCCGCCGGGAAGGGCTGGTGCGCCGCCACTACAAGCGCATTATCGACCTGGAGAAGGAGAGCACCGCGCTGCTGATCCACGCCCTGGAATCCATAGGGGATAACTACGGCATTTACGGGTTCTCCGGTTACGGCCGCGAAAACGTGGAGTTCTACGTGATCAAGGACATTGAGGAGAACTTCAGCGAGCGCATCAAGCGGCGCATCGACAAGATCACACCGCTCCACGCCACCCGCATGGGCAGCGCCATTCGCCACGCCATTACCAAGCTGGAAAACCAGGACTCGCCGACCAAGATCATGTTCCTGATCAGCGACGGCCGGCCCCAGGACCGGGGCTACAGCCGGGAGGGTGTGGAGAAGGAATACGCGGTCCACGACACCCACATGGCCCTGCTGGAAGCCAAGCGGAAGGACATTACCCCCTTCTGCCTGACAGTGGACAAGGCGGGCCACGACTACCTGCAGGAAATGTGCGGCGACATGGGCTACGAGGTGCTGGGCGACATCTGGGCGCTCCCGGAAAGGCTGCCAATGCTCTACCGGCAGCTGACCGCCTGATCCACGGGTAACTTGGGCACAGCCAAAGCAACTGGGGCAGGCGCGAATCCTGCCCCAGTCTTGTTTGTCCGGCCAAGGGAAAACAGGCCCCCACAGCCAGTTCAGTCGCCGTTCTCCAGCACAACCAGCTTCCTCAGTTCGGTCAGGGCAGTATTGGCCACCCGTCGCTTGATGACGATGCGGCGAGGGGGAGTGCGAAACTGCAACTCCCGGGTTTCCTTTCTGCCCGCGATGGCCACGTACACCTGCCCCACCGGCTGGTCTTCTATTGGTGCCGGCCCTATTACGCCGTTAATGGCGACGCCATAGTCCGCGGCCATACCGTTCCTGGCGGCGTGGGCCATTGCCATGGCCGTTTCCGGGCTCACCAGGCCATACTTTTCCAGTACCAGGGGAGGAACCCCGCTGGCCAGCAGCATCTCCGAATTGACGGCGATGACGCCCCCTTTGTAATACCTGGCGCTATCGGGAATGTCCGTAACACTGTTGGCAAGGAAGCCTCCGCTGCAAGACTCCATTGTCGCCAGGGTCAGTCCAAACTCGCTCAAGGCCTGCCCGGCAGCCTGCTCCGGGGTGTCCGAATCGTATCCCCAAATATAGGCGCCCAGCCGCTCGGTGATGGCCGCTTCTACCGGGGTGATCATTTCCCGGGCAACCTGTTCGTCCCCGGCGCGAGCAATAATTCTCAGGTGTATCCCGTCCGCCTTGGAGTAAATGCCGAGGTAAGGATTCTCATGGCCGAAGAACTCCGAAATCTCCTCGTCAATAGCCGCCTCTGACATACCCAGCGTCTTGATATTTCTCGTAATAGTTACCTCGTCCTCCACCAACTCCCTGAGCCTCGGCGCCACTTCCTCGTGCCAGATCGGCTGCATTTCACCGGGGGGGCCTGGCATACAGACAATTACCTTGCCATCGCTCTCCACCCACCAACCCGGAGCGGTGCCATTGCGGTTGCGCACGAACTGGGCGGACGGAATAAGGTGCGCCTGCTTTATGTTGTGGGCGGGCATGGTCATGCCCCTGCCGGCAAAGTACCGTTCCAGGTTTTCCACCACCTCCCGCTGAACAGTGGGGGTCTCCCCCAGGGCGGCCGCCACCGCTTCCCTGGTCAGGTCGTCCTGGGTTGGCCCCAGGCCGCCCGTAGTGAAGATGAAATCGGAACGTTGCAGCCCTCGGGAGAATGCCTCTGCCAGGGCCGGCAGGTCATCCCCAACTATGGAAATGCCCTGGAGCTGAATGCCCAGGGGCGGCAATTGGGTCGCAATCCAGGAACCATTGGTATCCGTCAGTTCTCCCATCAGCAACTCGGTGCCAATGGAAAGGATTTCAGCCTTCAACAGTAGTCCTCCTTAGCCGGATTGCCAGGAACGGGAAGCGCAAAGCGGGCAGAAGCCGCCAGGTGGCCCGGATGGCGATTACGTACGGGCCGCCCTGCATTCCCTCATCACCTACGTTCCCTCATCAGTGGAGACCAGCGGTTCGGTGGCTAGCTTTTCTATGGCGGCGGCCCACTCAGCCGGCACAGTAAAAAGCTCGCCCTGTCCCGACGTCACCGCGTAGCGATAATTTCCGTCCGGCGTGGGGTCACCGATGTAGAATTCGTGGGTCTTCTCAGCCTCGGTGGCCAGCCATACGCTGGTCCCGGCAGGATCCAGCCCGTAATTTTCAGGATCCTTCAGGTCCTCAACCACCGTGTCTATGGCCTCGGGATTCTCCAGCAATACATCGGCGTCGGTCCACACGTCGGCGGGAATCGCAATTTCCCGGTCCTCTCCGGTGGACTCGTCAACTTCAATGACGAACCAGTTGTCTTCCACGTCGGCGCCGTAAATGACCTGCTCCCCATCCACCGTAACTTCGAAATAAATCACGTCCTGTTTACCCACATTCAACAGCTCCCGGTCCTCAATGTCGGTGTCATAAAGGCGGGGATAGGGCGGCTGGAAGACCAGCCTGTTTACAACCCGGGCCCATATCTGTGGAACGCTGAATAACTTGGGCGAACCAACCAATCGTGCGTACTGATTCTGGCCGTCCGGGGTTTCCAGTCCCAGGTGCGCCTCATATTGCCGTCCTGTTCGCTCGGTAAGCCGCACGACGGTTATGGGCGGGTCCAGGCCATACTGGGCAGGATTCTCCATTTCGTCAGCCAGGGTGCGATTTACCCTGGGCCCACTCAACAGCAACGGGGTACCGCTCCATTTATCCTGGTACACCTGGCGCTCCCGGTCTTCTTCCAGGATAAACCAGCGGACGCCTCCTTCTTTCTTTCGGTATTCGAGGGTTTCTCCCTCGTAGGTAACCAGGATATTGACCAGGGAATTGTCGTCCACCCTCCACAGCCAGGCCTGTTCCTGCCTGGGTTCAGGGTCCCGGGTAAGGATTACGCCGACAAAGGTGCCCCCAAAGAGGAGCAGAACTATAATCAGGAGAATTGTGAGCCGTATGTTCATTGAAAATTAACCCAATGTTTGAACCGAAAGGAATTCATCCGAAAATACGGGACCTGGTTGCGCCCTGGATTGGTCAGCGTTCCAATTCGGGTGGTTTTGC
>JAJEDS010000280.1 GCA_022821365.1 Dehalococcoidia bacterium
CTATGGATTCCAGCTCTTCCCGGTGGTTGGCGTGCATTTGAAGCAATCGCCCCATCCGTTCTCTCTGGCCTTTGCTGGCATTCAGGACCGATGCGCCGGCTTTGACGGAACCGGAATAAATCCTCAAATAGACCAAGCGGCCTACGTAGGGGTCGGTAACTACCTTGAACGCCAGGGCCGAAAGGGGGCTGTCTTCCTCCGGGTATCGCCAGTCGGTTTCCTCAGTCTTCGGGTCGATTCCCTCTACCGGCGGAACGTCCGCCGGGGACGGCAGGTAGTCCACTATCCCGTCGATAAGGGAATGCACGCCCTTGCCGGAAATGGCGCTGCCGCAGAGCACCGGCACCAGTTGCCGCTGGATTGTGGCCTCTCGCAGGGCAGACCTCAGGTCTTCCTCTTGCAGGTCTTCACCCTCCAGGTACTGGATCAGCAGGCTCTCATCCGTCTCCACGATCTTCTCGATCATGGCCTGGCGGTATTCTTCATAGGTCTGCTGGTATTCTTCGGGAACCGGAATTTGCTCGGGGGGAGCAACGCCGCCGCTGTTGTCGCGACCCTTGGGGTAAATGGAGGCCTGGCCGCCCAGCAGGTCTATGACTCCGACAAACTCGTCCTCCTCGCCGATAGGGACCTGCACGGGCACGGGGTTGGCCTTGAGCCTGCGCTTGATGGAATCAATCGTGCGGGGAAAACTGGCGCCGACCCGGTCCATCTTGTTGACGAAACAGATCCGGGGCACCATGTAGGTATCCGCCTGGCGCCATACCGTCTCAGACTGGGACTGCACGCCGGCAACGGCATCCAATACCACAATGCCGCCGTCCAGGACCCGCAGGCTCCGCTCAACCTCGGCTGTGAAGTCAACGTGCCCCGGGGTGTCGATAATGTTGATCCGGTGACCTTTCCACTCGGCTGTAGTGGCCGCCGAAGTGATGGTGATGCCCCTTTCCCGTTCCTGGGGCATAAAGTCCATGGCGGTAGTGCCTTCGTCCACGCCGCCAACCTTGTGTATCCGACCGGTCAGGTAAAGCACCCGTTCGGTAACGGTCGTCTTGCCCGCGTCGATGTGGGCTATGAATCCGATATTTCTGATTTTTTGGATGGGGTAAGCAGAGACCATTCAGTGGGCACCTCAAACGCCCGGCATAAGTCTTCCCAGGAATATTTATCTTCGATAGTGGACAAAAGCCCGGTTGGCTTCCGCCATCCGGTGCAGTTCTTCCCGACGCCGGACCGCCGAACCTTCACCACGTGCCGCGTCCATCAGTTCATTGGCCAGGCCGCGCCGCATGGGCATTCCTGCCCTGGAACGGGCGCCCCGGATCAGCCAGCGCATGGCCAACGCTTCGCTGCGGTTGGCCCGCAGCTCTGTGGGCACCTGATAAGTTGCCCCGCCTATACGGCGGGGTTTTACTTCAACAAGAGGTGTGGCATTCTTCAGCGCCTGCTCAAAGATTTCCATAGGGTCCCGCCGAGACTCGTCGCGCACCAGTTCAAGGGCGCCGTAAACCACCCGCTGGGCAGTGGTTTTTTTGCCGCGAGTCATTACCCTGTTGATGAACCGGGCCAGGGGAACGCTATTGTACCGGGAATCCTCGGGTATTACCCGGGGTACCGCTCTTCTTCTTCTCGACATTGCTGCTGAACCCTCAATCCTCGCTTCAGTCGATCACAAATTTACAAAACAAAATTCCACTCTTGGACAGGATACCAAACTCCCCCTGTCCAAAAAGTGAACTTAGAGGGCCTACCGTCTAACGGAAAAATATCTGAAGGGCCAAAACGGACCCTTCAGCGGGACCGGGAGAGTTAGCGCTTGGACGCCCCGTACTTGCTCCTGCCCCTGCGGCGGTTCTGTACGCCTTCTGTGTCCAGGGCGCTGCGGACTACGTGGTAACGGACGCCGGGCAGGTCTTTAACCCTGCCGCCACGAACCAGCACCACCGAGTGTTCCTGCAGGTTATGCCCCTCGCCGCCGATGTATGCCGTAACTTCAACGCCGTTGGTCAAGCGCACCCTTGCGATCTTGCGAAGGGCCGAATTAGGCTTCTTCGGGGTCATGGTCCGGACCTGAATGCAGACACCACGCCGCTGGGGGCAACCATCGCCCCACTTGATCCGGTTACGCAGCGAGTTCTGAACCCAGTGCAGGGCCGGCGCCTTGGTCCCCTTCCTGACCGGTTTTCTACCCTTCCTGACCAGCTGGTTGACTGTAGGCATTCGATGGCCTTCCTCGATTCCGTATAACGGGGGTACCTTTCAACGTAATTCGATACTCTACCAACACCCTTGTGCAATGTCAATGCCCTATGGCTTCCCGATTCAGGGCAATCGCATTCGGAGGCTTCCTTTAACCGCCGAGGCGCAGCGTACGGGGTTGAGCACAGGGATTCTCTGTGCAACTCCGCGCACTCTGTGTCTCTGTGGTAAAGAACGGACCGGTCTTTTTGATTTAATTGCGCTTGCCCTGGCTTCCCGATAGCCAAGAGTTGTTCCGGCGAGCCTCCTTTGCCACTCGTTGAGCTTCTCCCGGACTTCATTTCCCTCCGACTCCTCGCACTGGCCGCTTCGTTGCCGTTAGCATTTCGGTTCAGGCAGCCCGAACGTGGAAATGCTGAGGGCAGAACTGTGTGCCTGCCCTGGGCCCAGGGTAAAACCACCCGAATAGAAACACTGTCATACTTGCCTTCGTCCGCATGAGTATAACTGCCGTGGTGATATACTTATTGATTGTATCAACCTTTGCAATCCTATAGCTGATCGCTAGCGAGGAACGAATGCCACTCTACTTTCTTATGGGCAATATCACCGAAAACGGCCAAAGGCGTCTTCGCGCCAACCCGGATTTGCTTGTCGAATCAGTCAGCGACTGCGAAAGCGAAGGCGCCGAAATCCTGACCCAGTACGCCGTTCTTGGCCGGTTCGATTTCGTAATGCTGGCCGAGGCCGAGGACAACGATGCCGTTGCCAGGCTATCCCTGGAAATGAGCTACCGGGTGGGCATGCACATCGAAACCCTTCCCGCCATTGCACTGGGCCAGCTTACCGATTTGGGCGACGACGACGACGACATGGAGACTGTTTATGCCGAGCAGTCCGACGGCGAGTGGCGATTACCCAACTCCGGCGACGAAGGGCAGCCTCGATCCAGCCAGGACTGAATACCACACTGCCCTCTAAATTATCATCGCACATCCCTTTCAAACCAGCGGAGGTCCGGTAGGGACAGATGACTAGCAACCGAAAGGCGCCCATTGCCATGACCATCGCCGGCTCCGACTCGGGAGGCGGCGCCGGAATACAGGCCGACCTGAAGACCTTTTCCGCCCTCGGTGTTTATGGCGCTTCCACACTTACCGCCATAACCGCCCAGAACACGGTAGCCGTTACGGCGGTTCACGAACTCCCCACGGAAATCATCGCCGCCCAGATTGAAGCGGTCATCACCGACATAGGCGTCGATGCGATCAAGACGGGCATGCTCTCCAGCTCGGCCATCGTTGAAACCGTCGCCAGGGAACTCCGGAGGCACGGTATAGCAAACCTGGTCGTAGATCCGGTAATGGTTGCCAAAAGTGGCGACCCGCTGCTCCGACAGGATGCCGTTGACTCATTGAAGTCCCTGCTCGTCCCCCTGGCGGCGCTGGTTACCCCCAATGTCCCGGAAGCCGAGACCCTCACCGGGCTGAAAATCCAAACCGGAGAAGATATGAGGGAAGCAGCCAGGCAGATAGTCGCCTTGGGAGCTCGGGCCGTTGTAGTAAAGGGGGGCCACTTGAGCGGCCCCGCCACCGACCTGCTGTATGACGGTAACGAGTTTACCGAGTTCACTTCAGAGAGGTTCGACACGGTCAACACCCACGGCACCGGTTGCACCTTCGCTTCCGCCGCCGCCGCAGGGCTGGCCCAGGGCAAATCCATCGAAGACTCGGTCGCCCAGGCCAAAGCATACGTTACCGAAGCCATCCGCAATTCTTACCCCCTGGGCCAGGGGCACGGTCCTGTCCACCACTTTTACCAGTTCTGGTCGGCATGACGGCGCCCGAATCCAAAACCAAATGGAACCTTGGATAATGGGTCCCTTCTATCAGACCTTCCAAATAGGACCCAAAGACGGCAGCCGTTTGGCAGAAGTTACGGCGATGGTCGATACCGGAAGCATCTATACGCTCTCGCCCGCAGAATTCCTTCAAGACCTGGGGATTAACCCTGAAAATGTCAGCGAGTTTGAACTTGCCGGTGGACGGGAAGTGCAACTCGAAATGGCGTATGTGACAATCAGACTCAATGACGAGGAACGCATTCGGGTTTGAATTTTGGACCCCCAGATTGCCAGCCCCTGTTGGGCGCCGACACCCTGGAGGGTTTCGGCCTCATGGCCGACCCGGTAAACCGACGCCTCGTCCCGGCCGGACTTTTCCTGGCCTGACAATTGCCGCATTTGCGCTATAATAGCCAATTGATTTACTCCCCTCAGCAGAGGTAGTTCAGATATGTTCACTCCCGTGCCCAGCCGCGTCAGCATGCCGGATCTAGACTCCCGGATCTTGCAATACTGGAAAGATAACGACGTCTTCCGTCGCACCGAGTCCGAACGGCCCGATGCGCCCCTTTTCATGCTCTACGAGGGGCCGCCCACTGCCAACGGCAGCCCCGGCATCCACCACGTTCTTGCCCGCGTCTTCAAAGACGTTATTTGCCGATACCGAACCATGAAGGGGTATCGCTGCTTGCGTAAGGGTGGCTGGGACACCCACGGCCTGCCCGTGGAACTGGAAATCGAAAAGGAACTGGGCCTCACTTCCAAGCGCGAAATAGAGGAATACGGCATCGAGAAATTCAATCAGCGCTGCCGTGAAAGCGTCTTTCGTTACGTGAAGGAATGGGAGGTCCTCACCGACCGCATCGGTTTCTGGGTGGACATGGAAGATCCCTACGTTACCCTCCACAACGACTTCATCGAGACCGGTTGGTGGATTCTCAAGCAACTCTGGGACGACGGCCTCCTCTACGAGGGCCTCCGCGGCACGCCCCATTGCCCACGCTGCGAGACCAGCCTGAGCTCCCACGAAGTTGCGCTGGGCTACCAGGAAAACACTCCCGACCCTTCCGTATTCGTCAAATTCCGCCTCACCCGGCCCGCGGAGAATCTTCAAATTGAAGCCGATGTACCCACCTACCTGCTGGCCTGGACCACGACCCCCTGGACTCTACCCGGCAATACTGCCCTGGCCGTGGACTCCAATGCCCGGTACTCGCTGGTGGAAATGGAATCCGAAGGCCAGAAACAGAGGCTCATCCTCGCTTCCGAATTGCTCGAGGCCAACCTCCAGACCGAGCACTCCCTGGTTGGCGAGGTGAGGGGCGACGACCTGGTAGGTTCCCGGTACGAGCACCTCTACTCTCCCCTCCAGTACGGGACCGAAGTCCGCCGGTTTGTTCAGCGGACCGGCCCCGGCGGCGCCACCGTTACCGACCTGGTATCGTCCCAGGACTTCGACTCCCACGTCGTCGCCGGCGACTTCGTCTCCATGGAAGACGGCACCGGCATCGTCCACATTGCGCCCGCCTTCGGTGACGAGGACCTTGGCCTGGGCCGCGAAAAGGGACTGGCCTTCGTCCAACCCGTCAACCTTCAGGGACTGGTGACCGGCGACTACCCCTTCGCCGGCAAGTTCGTCAAGGAAGCCGACGAGGACATCATGCAGGACCTGGCAGATCGGGGCCTGCTCCACCGCCGCGATATCTACCGCCACACCTACCCCTTCTGCTGGCGGTGCGACACTCCTCTCCTCTACTACGCCAAGTCATCCTGGTACATCCGCACCACGGCCCACAAGGACCGCCTGGTGGAGGGCAACAGCGCCATTAACTGGTACCCCGACTACATCAGGGAAGGCCGGTTCGGCGAATGGCTCCGCAACAACGTGGACTGGGCCATTTCCCGCGAACGCTACTGGGGCACCCCCATTCCCATTTGGCAGTGTCAGCAATGCAACAACCGCGTCTGCGTCGGCAGCGTGAGCGAACTGAAGGAACACTGCAATGGCGGCGGCGCAAGTCTGGACGACCTGGACCTGCATCGCCCCTATGTGGACGATGTTATTCTCGCCTGCTCCAGGGATGGCTGCAGCGGCGAAATGCGCCGAATTCCCGAGGTAATGGACGCCTGGTTCGACTCGGGCGCCATGCCCTTCGCCCAGTGGCACTATCCCTTTGACAACCCCGACATTTCCGGCGATGGCCGCTTCCCCGCCGACTACATTTGCGAGGCGGTGGACCAGACCCGCGGCTGGTTCTACAGTCTCCACGCCCTGGCCACCCTCCTCAAGGGTGAACCGTCCTACAAGAACGTAATCTGTCTTGGCCTCATTTTGGACAGCCGCGGCCAGAAGATGAGCAAGCACGTAGGCAATGTGGTCCAGCCCGCCACCGTACTCGACGCCCACGGTGCCGACGCCCTGCGCTGGTACCTTTTCACCGCCTCCCACCCCGGCGAACCCCGCCGCTTCTCGGACAAGCTGGTCAACGAGACCCTGCGCCGGGTGCTGCTCACCTTGTGGAATGTCTTTTCCTTCTTCACTAACTACGCCAGCATCGACAACTTCCACCCCGACCAGGTGCCGGCCGACTGGAAGCCCGAAAACGAACTGGACCGCTGGATATTGTCCGAGCTTAACGTCTTGGTGGAGCAGGTAGACGGCTACATGGAAGCCTACAATCCCACCGATTCCGGCCGCCGGCTCCAGGAGTTCATCGATCAGCTTTCCAACTGGTATGTCCGCCGCAGCCGTCGCCGCTTCTGGAAAAGCGAAAACGACACCGACAAGCTGTCGGCCTACGCCACCCTCCACCGCTGCCTGGTTACGGTGGCCCGTCTGATGGCCCCGCTTGCTCCCTTCATGTCCGAGGAAATCTACCGGAGCCTCGTCTGCTCCGTTGATCCTTCAGCGCCCGACAGCGTCCACCTCGACGCCTACCCGGTGGCCGACCAGTCCCTCATTGATCGCGAACTAATGGCCGCCACCCGCCTCGCCATGCAGGTTTCCAGCATGGGCCGCGCCGCCCGCTCCAGGGCCGGCGTCAAGGTCCGTCAACCCCTGGCCGAGGTCAAAGTCTGGGGCAACGCCGCGCACCTGAACCAGGTCCAGTTCCAGATTCTCGAAGAGTTGAACATCAAGCAGCTTACGGTTCTGCAGGACTTCGAGGGCGAGGCCCAGGGCTATTATGACCAGGTCAGGGCGGGCGTCCAGTCTAGCGCCGATGGCGAATTCACCGGCCACGGCCTCCAGCAGGTCGACGATTACTGGGTGTCAATTGAACCGGGCTGCCTGGTTGCCCTTGATACCAGGGTTACGCCGGAACTGGCCGACGAGGGCATGGCCCGGGAAATCGCCCACCGCATCCAGGGCCTGCGCCGCAACGCCCAGTTCGACCTTACAGACCGCATCGTTACCTACTACCAGGGTCCCGAGGAGTTGGGGCGGGTAATGCACAGCCACGCCGACTACATCAGCCAGGAAACCCTCAGCGAACAGTTGGTAGCCGGCGCCCTGGATGATGCCGAAGGCAGTGAGACCCAGAAGGTGGAAGGCATGGAAATCACCTTGGCCGTGAAGCGCCTCTAATTGACGACTGTATTCGTTACTGCTTAGCCTATGCCCGAACTGCCAGAAGTCGAAAACGCCCGGAGAGTCCTGCTTCGTGCGGAATTGCCGGGCCGTTCCATTACCCGTGCCAACGTAGGCTGGGCCCCCACCGTAAAACAGCCTTCCCTCGAGGACTTCGTTCTAGGTCTGCCCTCAAAGCAAATCCTGTCTATCAACCGCCGTGGCAAGTACATCCTCCTCCCCCTTGATTCTGACGAGACCTTCATCATCCACTTGGGCATGACCGGCGGCGTCAGTGTTCAGCCCGCCTCCAGAGAAGTAGAACCCATGGTCCGCCATACATTCCATCTGGACGACGGCCGCGTTCTCTGGTTCCGCGACCCTCGCAAGTTCGGGCACCTGTGGCTGACTGCCGACCCTTACTCAGCCCTCCCTTCCCTGGGACCCGAACCCCTGTCCGATGGTCTTACAGTCAACTACCTGTCCGAAAAGTTCCGCGACCGGAACGCGCCGGTCAAGGCCCTGTTGCTGGAGCAATCGGTGGTCGCCGGGCTGGGTAACCTTTACGTTGACGAGTCTCTCTTCCACGCCGGCGTCAACCCCACCCGGCATGCGGGCAGCCTAACCACTTCGGAACTGGTAAAGCTGAAGGACTGCATAGTCAACAGCCTGACCAACGCCATCGCCATCTACGACCGGGCCCGCGAGGAACACTGGCCCGACCCTCCCTCCGCGCTTCACACCTGGACAATTCCTCGCAAGGCTGGTGAACCCTGCCCCCGCTGCGGCGCTCCCATCGCCACCATGCGCGTCCGGGCCAGGGGTACCTTCTTCTGCCCATCCTGCCAGCCGCCCGAAGCATAACCCCCCCAAACCTCCTGCGTTCTCCCCCAACCTGCCCCCACCCCCTTGCCAAACCGCATAACCCATCTCCACCATAAAACCATGCACCAATCACAACCCTTCCTCAACCGCAGGGGCGCACGGCCGTGCGCCCATTCCCCCACCCCCCACCGTAGGGGCAGACCTATGTGTCTGCCCTGCCCGGAAATGATGCCCTCCGTAGGGGCGGCCCTTGTGGCTGCCCTGTCCCGGGCCCAACCCCCCAAAACGGGCCAAAATGGAACCAAATGGAACCATTATCAAAAAATTCCATCTTCGTGCCCCTTCGTGCCCTTCGTGGATAAATTCCCAAAACGGGCCAAAATGGAACCAAATGGAACCATTATCAAAAAATTCCATCTTCGCGCCCCTTCGTGCCCTTCGTGGATAAATCCCCCAAACGGGCCGGAATGGAACCAAATGGAGCGACAATCAAAAAACTCCCATTCGTCAAAATTCGTGCCTATTCGTGGACAAGAATTACCGACCGCTCATCTTGACCCGGTCGAAGGACATACCCTTTTGGGATGACAATCGGGATAAATGAGTGGCAGGGCTTGGCAGATCTGTTCACGACTCCCTACCTCGAACCTTCACTATGGTTGACGCTATTCCACGCCTTGAATACAATTGTCCTGTTTGGAAGCCAGTGGATTCTGGTTCGATTTCGCTTGCCAGGTTTGTTTTATCTGGGTTCATATTTTGGGGGCCTTTACAGGCATAAATCGGTTTCGGCTTCATAGCCTGCAAACCAATCTCGGAAGGTGATTTTCAATGGCTGACTATAGAAAACACGAGGCTCAGGAGTGGGCGTGGGGGTTCCTGAAAGACCAGTGGACCACCATTATGACTCCCTTTACCCCTGACAACCGCATCGACGAAGAAGGCCTCCGCCGGAATATGCGCTATATCCAGAGCTTGGGTACCCGCGGCGGTGGCTGCACCTGGGGAATGGGCGAATTCTGGAGCCTTACCTTTGAAGAGCGCACCCGCGTGATGGATGTGGTAGCCGACGAAGCCGCCGGCCGCTGGGGTATCGCCGCCCACGTTACCCACACTTCCGTAAAAGACATGCTTGCTCTGGCCGACCGCGCCGAGTCCGATGGTTTTGATCTGCTCGTAGTAGCCCCTCCCTACATGGTCGCCAAGACCGAAGAGGTCGTTTACGACTACGTAAAGGCCTTGGCAGACCACACCAATCTGGCCATCATGTTCTACAACTCACCCCAGTTCGGCATAGTTATGAGTCCCCAGGGCCTGAAGCGGCTCTGCCAGATTCCCAACGTCGTGGGCGTCAAGGAGGCCAGCTTCAACCAGCAGACTTCCATTGAGACCCACCTGCTTGTCGGCAAGCAGTCCATCATCAGCACCCCCGACGAGTGGATATACCCCAAGGCGAAGGAGCTTGGCTTCCACCAGCAGGTGATGTTTGCCAACACCTCTGACTGGCGCTTCGATACCCCCGAGTGCAACTACTACGTCCAGTTCATCGACCGGGCCAGCAAGGGCGACCTGGATCTGGACTTCTACGACAAGCACCTGAAGGACCTCAAGGCCCTTTCCGACAAGTGGTGGGGCGGCACGGTCAAGAAGTCCGGCGGCGTCCTTCCCGCCCCCATGTGCAAATACTGGGGCGAACTCATGGGCATGGCCGGTGGCCACGTCCGCCCCCCGCTGATGCCCCTGACTGAGGACGAAAAGGCCGAGCTTAAGCGCGAGCTTATGCCCCTGATCCCCCGCCGCCAGGCGGCCACCGTCCCCGCCCGCGCCCACGCGCCCTGGTTGAACGAGGGTGTCGGCAGCGGCGCCGAAGGCTCCGGCATGATGCTCCTCGTCAGCGTCCAGGATATGCCCGAGGCCCTGGAAGCCGACCGTGGCGGCGCCGACATCATCGACGTCAAGAACCTCCAGGAAGCTCTGGTCGGTTCCGGCCACCCCAACTTGGTGGAAGAAGTACGCCGCCGCATTCCTGCCCACAAGCATGTCAGCGTTACCCTGGGCGTGGTTCCCAACCAGGCCGGCACCGTGGCCATGGCCGTCAAAGCCGCCGGCATGCTGGACGCCACTTCCGTCAAGGTGGGCTTTTGCGAAGCCGACTACGACACCGCATTGGAAATTCTGCAGGGCGCCCGCGCTGCCCTCAAGGGCTACGACACCAAGCTCATTGGCTCCCTGTTCGCCGACAACCATCTCTTCAAGGGTGGCCTTGACCCGGACTTGATGGTCAAGCTGGCCATCGAGGGCCAGTGCGACGGCTTCCTGATCGACACCCTGACCAAGGATGGCCGCAACCTGTTCGACTTCATCCCCGAAGCCCGCTTGCGGGAGATGGTAATGGAAGCCAAGCAGGCCGGCCTCAGCACCGCCCTCTCCGGCCACCTGAAGCTCGACAACCTGGACGAACTGGCCCGTGTAAACCCGGACATCGTCGGCGTTCGCGGCGCCGTCTGTTCCAGCGGCGAGCGGGACCGGGCTGTGGCCTGGGAAGCGGTCGCCCACTTCAAGGAACAGCTGGACCTCCGTAAGTCCGGCCAGATAGACGTTCGCCGTCAGCCCGTAACCTCCAATGGCAACGGCAACGGTCACCGCGATGGATGGGCCGTAATTGACGGCCGCGGCAAAAACTGCGCCGGCGTTATCGCCGCCCTCAGCCGCCAGATGGACGACGACCGGGGCTCCTTCGTCGAAGCCATCCTGCACGACGCCCTGAACATCTACGATGTCATCTACTGGGCCGAACAGGCCGGCCACAAGCTCCTCACTCAGCGGAAAGAGGACGACGGCACCCTGAGGGTACTGATTCAGCCTTTCGGAAGCAGATAGCCCGGGCCATCAGGCCCCTGTCGTTGAGGACCATCGCAGGGGCGGCCCTTGTGGCCGCCCAACCCAAAATTCCCTTCCCCCTCGACGGGGGAGGGCTGGTATGGGGTGACAGAAAACTTGACCACTGAAGAACGCTGGAGCCTTAAGGGCGACTACTTTGAGAACTGCAATTGCGAGATCCTGTGCCCGTGCATCGTGGGCGGCGGCCCCGCCGTTCCCACCGAAGGCCATTGCGACGTCGCCTTCGCCTTCCACATCCAGGAAGGCGACTACCAGGGTGTCGCCCTGGACGACCTCAACTTCGTGGTCGTCGCCTACACCCCTGGAATAATGGGCGACGGCGACTGGATTCTCGCCAATTACATCGACGAACGGGCCGACCAGTTCCAGCGGGCGGCCCTGACCCGCATCCTTTCCGGCGAAATTGGCGGCCCATCCGAGCGATGGATGCGTCTGACCTCCAACTACCTCGGCATCCAGTTTTGTCAGATAGACTTTCGCAGCGAAGGACACCGTCGCAGTGTGAACATCCCCGGCATTATCGACTTTAACGTTGAGGGCCTGGTCGTAGGCCGCAGGACCGAAGCTATGACCCTGGAGAACACCGGTCACCCGGTCAGTTCCTCCCTCGCCATCGCCAGGGGCGTCAACAGCACCTACACCGACCACGGCATGACCTGGGACAACTCCGGCAAGAACGGCCACTACTCCACCTTCGACTGGAAGTGGCCATCCTAGTCTCGCCGCCGGCCCGGCCCGCCAAATTGGAGACACAACCGAATGTGCCGCAGCATCAAGACGCTCCGTTCCCAGGAACCTCCGGCGACTGAGGAAGACATCAACGCCGCCGCCCTGCAGTTCGTCCGCAAAATAAGCGGTTACCGGTCCCCTTCCCGCGCCAACCGGGAAGCCTTCGACCAGGCCGTTGCGGAAGTCGCCGCCGCCTCCGAAAAGCTGCTGGCCACTCTGCAGACCCGGTAGCCGGATGGGCTGAGCTTTAGGAAACGTTACCGCCGTAGATGTGCTCCGGCACCACGATTATGGCCGACCGCTTCTGCTCCACCATCGCCCGGTCGTATTCGTCCCAGTCCGGGTGTTCCGTGGCCGCGGCCGTGCGGTACACGTCCCGCAGCGCCATCCGTAGTTCATCCGCGCTGGTATTGTCCGCCGACAGCAGCCGGGCCGAACCCTGCAGCACGATGTAGGCCGACCAGTTCTCCCTGGCCACCATCAAGGAGCAGCGGGAGTTACGCCTCAGGTTCCGCAGCTTGGCCCGGTCGTCCGTGGTCGTGAATGCAACCCCGTCCTGCAGCGGCCCGCAGGTAATAATGCTCATCTGGGCCGACCCGTCCCGTCGGAAGGTGGTCAGCACCCCCCTGCGGTTCTCGGCCACGAAGCTCTTCAAATTGTCATCCAGCATAGCGTCTCCTGTAATCTCGTTCGCATCATTTCATCGAAGCAGAGAATCGCGTAGGGTCAGCCCTTACGTCTTCAGTGTCCAGGCCTGCGTAGCGGCAGCCCTTGTGGCTGCCCCGCCACCGCCACCAAACACCCATACGTCCAACCCCGTTGTTCCCACCTTCGCCAACCTCCGCCTAACTCAACCAGAAGGTAGATCCATTCTCATCCTTCTGCACTTCTATTCGCACTGGGAACATGTCCTTCAAGTCGTCCAGGTGGGTGATGACAATGATCTTGTCAAAGTCATCCTCTATGGCGCTGATGACGTCAAGGATACGCTCACGCCCTGAAGCGTCCTGCGAACCAAACCCCTCGTCAATGAACAGCGTTGGCAGGGGCGCCCCGGTGCGTTGGGACAGTACCCGGGACAAGGCAATACGCAGCGCCAGGTTCACCCGGAAGGCCTCGCCGCCGCTGTACATTTCGTAGTTGCGGGCTCCAAGTTCGTCGCTGACGTTAATCTCCAGAGTCTCGATGGGTTCCCCCGAACCTGACCGCCTTTCCCGCTGGGTCTCCAACTTAACGTGCATCCGGTTGTCGGTCATTCGTCCCAGCAGCAAGTTGGCTTCCTCCTCCAGCCGTGGCACCACGGTCTCAATGAGCATCGCCTGGATGCCCTGCCGCCCGAACGCTCCAACCAGTTCCTGGTAAATGCCCTGGCCTTCCCGAGCCTGCTCCAGGGATTCCTGGCTTGCCGCCAACTCCTTCTCCAGATTGGCCAGCCTTTCCACTCGGTCCTCCAGCAGGGCCTTCCTGGCCACCACACCCTGGAGGCTGGATTCCAGTTCCACCACTTCCCGATTCAACCCTTCCAGCCTGTCTTCCGCGGTCGGCATTTGCGTTACCAACTCTTCTGCCTCAGCGATTTGCTGGCTCAGGCTCTCTACTTCCCTCGCCAGCCTTTCCGCCTGCTCGATGCTTTGTTTCTGGGCCTGCTCGTCCCCTGGCAGTTGCGACGTGGCCATCCCCAGCCTGTCCTTCAACTGGACAAATGGTTCCAGCTTCCGCATCTGCTGCAATGCCTGGCTGTAGGCGCCATCATCGTAACCCAGCGCGCCCATTTCCCCTTCGACCACCTCAAGCCGGGACTGTTCACTGCGGGCAAAAGACCGGTCTTTCAGGACAAGAGCCAGTCCATCAAGCCTTTCCTGGACCGCCTTCATTTCAATGACCGCCGACCTGGCCGCCTCAAGTTGCGACTCTGCCCGTCCCATGTCTGCCTGGAGACGGTTGACTGCTTCGTTGTGTTCGCGTTCCCGTTTGACCAGGTCTGCCTCTTCTCTCGACTTTTGTTCCTCCAGGCTGCGCAGTTTATCCCTGTTGGCCCGGTACAGGTTCCGCTTTTCTTCAATCTCGGCTTCGTAGCTTTGGGCCAGGCGCAGACATCCATCTTCGCTCAAAGGCGACTGGCAGAGAGGGCAGACCACTCCGTGAGGGTCTGCCTGCCCCAGCAAACGCAGCTTTTCCTTGATCTGTTCCCCTTCCGACTGGTAACGGGTTGCCAGCGATTGGGCTTCGCCAATGCCGGTGGCCAGGAGTTGTATCCTTTGTCCTTCTTCAACAATTTTCGCCGTCACATCCGACAGTCCCGCCAACTTCTCCCTGCTCTCCTTGAGGGATTCTTCCAACACGGTCTCAGACTGTGCCAGGGGAGCCAGTTGTTCGTTTATTCGTCGCCGCAACTGGCCAACTTCGGTCTCCAGGCGGGTCCGTTCTATTTCAACGGCCCTGGTCAGTTCGTTCTGTTCCCTTTGCAGCGCGTCGTGCGACTGCCGCGCGCTCTCCAGCCGGGAAAAGCGCTCCTGGGCCGCTGCCAGTTTTGCCAGGCCAGCCTCGATTTCTCCGGCCCTGGCGATTATTGCCTCGTGTTCACTTATGCGGGCTGTTGCTGCCTCGGCGTAGCTGTCCAGCCTCGCAATCTCTCCGCCCAGTTCTGCCTGGCGAGTTCTTTTCTGGCCCAACCCAGCATGAAGGGCCTGTAATTCAACCACTTTGGCGTGAGATTCGGCAGCTCTCTTTCGGGCTTCGTCCAGCCGCAGGGAAACTTCTTCCACCTGCTGGCTGATTGTCACCAACTCATCACCGGGTTCGCCCAGTGCTTCCCTGTCCGACTGGATTTGCATGACGCGCCCCTCCAGCCGGTCTGATTCAGTTCGCCTATCCGCCGCCTTTTCCCGCGCCCGGGCTTGAAACCTGTCATAAGCCTCCAACCCCAGGATCGTGGACAATACTGCTTTTCGTTCCGCCGGCGACTTGCTTGTGAACTCGTCGGCCCTTCCTTGAAGCAGGAAGGCGGAATTGATGAAGGT
>JAJEDS010000054.1 GCA_022821365.1 Dehalococcoidia bacterium
CCTGAGTTCCCCGCTGGCCTCCACAATTCCGTCCAGGGTAGCCTGGGCCTGGAAGTGGTTGTCCGTCTCCCGCACATTGACGCCGGCCACATCTGTAAGTGTCCGGCAGGTGCGGGCCGAAAATTCGGGGTGGGTGTTGACGCCGGTGCCCACGGCGGTGCCGCCCAGGGCCACTTCCGCCAGCGCATCCTGGACCCGGCGCAGCCGCCGGACGCCGTTTTCCGCCTGGCCGGCATAACCAAGAAACTCCTGCCCCAGCCTAACGGGGGTGGCATCCTGCAAGTGAGTCCGCCCCGTCTTTATGACGGGCCAGAATTCGTCCGCCTTTGCCTGCAATTCATCCCGCAGAAACTCCATGCCCGGAATAAGGTCCTCCTTTATTGCAATCAACACCGCCAGGTGTATAGCGGTGGGTATTACGTCGTTTGACGACTGACCCAGGTTGACGTGGTCGTTGGGATGGACTATGCGCGACCCCAGGTCGCCGCCCAGCAATTGGGAAGCTCGGTTGGCGATCACTTCGTTGGCGTTGGTGTTGGTGGACGTGCCGGAACCGGTCTGGAAGATATCCAGCACAAAGTGGCTGTCCAGCTTGCCGTCGATCACCTCCTGGGCCGCGTCGACGATTGCATTCCCGATGCTCTCATCCAGAACCCCCAATGACATGTTCGTCTTGGCGGCCGACTGCTTGATCAGGCCGAGCGCGCGGATGAAAGTACGGGGAAATCTCAGGTCGCTGATGGGAAAATTGAGCACCGCCCGCATGGTCGAAGCCCCGTACAGGGCGTCGGCGGGCACCTCCATCTGGCCCATGGAGTCTCGTTCTATTCTCACGTTGGGATTGCTGGTCGTCATTTCAGAAATACCGTCCTGCTGATTCTGTTCTGCTTGTTCACCTGTCGGGTAGCCTTGCTACTTCCCTTCTCTTATCCAGTCTGCCACCCTTTCTCCAATCATAATGGTCGTGGCATTGGTGTTGGCGCGAATTACGTCTGGCATGACCGAGGCGTCCACCACTCGCAGGCCTTCCAGGCCATGTACTCGACAGTACTGGTCCACCACCGCCATGGGATCGTCCACCGGCCCCATCTTGCAGGTTCCCGAAGAATGGTGCTGGGTGCCCACGTTTTGCAGCATCCAGTTGTCCAGGGCGTCGTCAGACTCCAGGTCTGCGTCCGTAGGGTTCAGCCGCTCCACTATCACGTCGCTGAACAGCGGGTGGTCGGCGATGCGCAGGCCCGTCCTGATGGCGCCCCGCATCCGCTGCCGGTCATAGGGACTGGACAGCCAGTCATAGTTGAGGTCCGGCTGCACTCTCGGATCTGTGGAAGCCAGGCGCAGCCGGCCGGCGCTGACCGCGTTTTGGATGGCGGCGCTGAACCCGAAGTGAAAGTCCTTGCTTTCGATGACCACGTTGGCCGGCCGGTGTTCGCTGTTCATCAATATGGGAGCCAACTGGATATCGCCCGTGGTGGGCGAGTCCTCCAGGCTGAACCGCAGTCCCACCTGTATGCTGGGGGCCAGTTCTTCGGGCGGATTGCCCTGGCCCCGGAACAGGGTGAAGCAGGAGGGATGGTCGCGCAGGTTTTCGCCCACACCGGGCATATCGTGGACCACTTCAATGCCAAACTCCCGCAGGTGGTCGGCCGGACCCACGCCGGACAGCATCAGGATTTGCGGTGAAGCGATGGCCCCGCTGCTCACGATGATCTCCTCGCCTTCGACAACGAAAGTCTCTTCCCCGCTCTCGGCTTCAATACCCACGGCCCGCTTGCCCTCGAACAATACTCGGTGCACCGTGACGTCACCACGGACAGTAAGGTTGAGGCGGTTCCGCACCGGGTTCAAGTAGGTTATGGCCGTGCTCATCCGCACGCCGTCAATATTGTTCAGCGGGCGGGCCGCAATACCGCTGGAATCCGGATGGTTCTGGTCCGGGTCCTGGCGGAAACCCAGGTCCACGCAGGCGTCATAGAATGCGGTCGCGTGAGGCAGCCATTCCTCCCGCTTGTAACGGCGCACCGGAATTGGCCCGTCGCTGCCGTGAAAATCATCACCCGGATAGTCCAGGTCTGTTTCCAGCTTTCGGAAATACGGCAGGACCTTCAGATAGGCCCACTCGTCGTTGCCCCAGGCTGCCCAGTTGTCATAGTCTCCGGGTACGCCCCGGAAAAGGACCTGGCCGTTGATGGATGTAGATCCGCCAATGGCCCGTCCCCTCGGCAACTGCACCGGATCCGACTGCAGGGGAGTGGCCGTCGCCGTGTAGCCCCAGTTGTGAGGACCGTAGGCCGACCGCCACATGTTGTTCCCTTCCTTCAGGTCCACGGGAAGTTGGTCAAAGTCCGGGTAGTCTGGCCCAGCCTCCAACAGCAGCACCGACCGGTCCGGGTCCTCTGAGAGCCTGGACGCCAGAACACAGCCGGCGGCCCCTCCCCCCACGATTATCACGTCATACTTCATACCTGGTAGCCCTTCCGCTTCTTCGGTGGTTTTGGAATTGCCAATGTTATACCACAAACGTGGATTTCGGTGTATCGGGGCCTGGCGGTTTAGGGCAATCCCATTTTCATTGGAATGCCCTATCCACCTGCTCTTGTTCCAGCCCATTTCTCACCGCAGAGGCGCAAAGGAGCGCAGAGATTCTCTGTGCAACTCCGCGGTCTCTGCGCCTCTGCGGTTAAAGGAACCCTCACAACGCGATTGCCCTGACTGGCCGTCGTTCCCGGGCAGGCGGCAACCTGGAAGAGATGCACCTGTTCAACTGCGAACGCCCTGCCTCACCTATCCACTCCCATTGACACCGGGGTTTACTGTAATCATCATAATCGAAAGGACTCCCTACCCCCACTCGAGGTGAACGATGGCGAACTTGACGGGCGCCCAGGCATTGATCCAGTCCCTGGCCAGGGAAGGCGTGGAAGTGGTATTCGGCCTGCCCGGCGTCCAGATCATGGAGATATACGACGCCCTGTACGAGCAGCCCGGTATCCGCCTGATCACCGTCCGCCACGAGCAGTCCGCCGCGTACATGGCCGACGGATATGCCCGCACCACGGGCCGCGTCGGCGTGGCATTGGTTGTGCCGGGCCCCGGCGCCCTTAATGCCGCCGCCGCGGTTGGCACCGCCTACGCCACCTCATCACCGGTCATGCTTATTTCCGGTCAGGTCGACAGCGCCATGCTGGGCCAGAATCGGGGCGCTCTCCACGAAGTGAACGACCAGCTTGACGTCTTTCGACCAATAACCAAGTGGAACGCCCGCACCACCAATGCGGAAGAAATTCCAAACCTGGTGCACATGGCCATGCAGCAGGTGCTGGACGGCCGCCCCCGGCCGGTAGAGATTGAAGTACCCTTCGATATCCTGCAAGGCTCCAGCGACATTGAACTGCTGGAGCGGGAAGGGACTATCAAGCAGTCCCCGGACCCGGCCAGGGTGAAAGAGGCGGTGGAACTGCTGGCAAGGGCGGAACGACCCCTGATCTGGGCCGGCGGCGGCTGCCGGGAAGCGGATATTACCGGAGAACTGGCCCAGCTTGCCGAAGCTCTAAACGCGCCCGTCATCACCACTCCCGAGGGCAAGGGGGCCATCCCGGAAAACCATGCCATGTCCGTAGGCACCTTCTACTACGGCCACGGCGCTGCCTACTACACCCTGCCCCAGTCGGATGTCATCCTTGCCATCGGCAGCCGCATGAACATGAACCCGCGCACTCCCTGGTCCCCCCGCCCCGACCAGGCAATCATCCGCATTGACGCCGACCCCGAGGAACTGGGCCGAAACGTCGAGTCCCGAGTGGGGATGGTTGCCGACGCAAAACTGGGCGTAAACGACATCCTGGCGGAGTGGGGCGGCGCTACGGGAGCAAGCCAATGGCAGACTTCGGAGTTGGATGAAATCCGGCGCAAGGCAACCGAGGATACCCGGGCGCTGGCGCCGCTGCAGGTTGACCTGATCGAGACCATCCGGGCAGAGCTGGATGACGACGCAATAATGGTGGCCGGCACCACCGAGGTTGCCTACTGGGGCCATCTGGCATTTCCGGTGCTGAAACCCCGCTCCTACCTGACCTCCAGCTACTTCGCAACCCTGGGCTACGCCTTCCCCACCGCCCTGGGCGCCAAGGTGGGCAACCCCAATCGGCAGGTGGTGGCAACCATCGGCGACGGTGGCTTTATGTACGCCAGCAGCGAACTCTCCACCGCCGTCCAGGAAGGAATTAACCTGGTAACGCTGGTCTTCAATAACGGGCTCCTGGGAGCGTCCCGCGCAGACCAGATGAACCGCTACCAGGGCCGCGCCATCGGCACCGAACTGCTCAATCCCGACTTTGCCCAGCTGGCCGAGGTCTACGGCGCCCTGGGCATCAAGCTGTCCGACCGGCGGGAGCTGGGACCTGCTCTGCGCGACGCCCTGCGCGCCGAAAGGCCGGCGGTAATTGAGGTACCCATGCCCAACCTGCGTCCCCCTTTCCAAACCCCGCCTCACGGTCTGGACGCGGTCATAGGTTAGCAGAGAAACTACCTCAAATGTACCTTCCCCCTTGATGGAAGAGGGTCAGGACTGGGGTGAAAAAGGGACGCGGCAAAAAAGCCTGTAGCGCTGGGAGTATGACTTATAATTTTGAGATAGTTTCCCAGTGATGACTGGATTGACACGAAAGTTATTGCAAGTAAATTCGTTTCCGGCCCAGGGTACATTGAAAGCGACTGCAATCTCTTGAAGCATGTACATGACTACTTACCACGACGTCACCAGAATTAACCGCTATCGCAGCCAGAGCATCAGGCTGCTCAAAGCCGCTATGAACGAATTACAGGGCGGCAAATGGACCCGTTCCGAAGAACTCCTGTGGGGCAGCCTGACCCTCGCCGTCAAGGGCGCGGCCCTCAGCCGCGGTGTGAACGTGGAGGACGACCCATCGGTGAAGGCTTATGCTCAAACTCTTGGCAGCGAGTTGAGGGACAGGCGGGTCCGCGAAGCCTTCGGGCAACTGGCGTCCCTTACCGATTCCCTGGAACGGTCCCGGGAAACCCGCCGGCGGGTAGACCGGGTTTACCGGGTGCTTGAAGACATCGGAGGGGCCATCGAGGCCCTGTGGGACTTGGTCGACGCCAACCTGGCCGCCCGGGATAACGGGGGTTAGGCTTCTCATGCCTTATACCCCTCGTCAGGAAGGTCAGCTTATCACCTTGGCCTCCGGCAACCCGGAAGCGGCAACGGGACTCGTCGGCAATGTTGTCATTCACACCCACGGCTGCAAGCTCAACCAGGCCGACAGCAGCAACCTTGCCCGACGTTTTCGCCACGCCGGCTATCGGGTGATTGAAGACGTTCGCGAAGCCGACATTTACGTCCTGAACACCTGCACCGTTACCGCCACCGCCGACTCCAAGGCTCGCCAGACGCTCCGGGCCGCCCGCCGGGCCAACCCCGACGCTATCGTTGTGGCCGCCGGATGTTATCCCCAGCGCGCCGCCGAAGAACTTGCCCAGATGCCGGCGGTTAACCTGGTGGTGGGGAATGAAGAAAAGGAAGATCTGGCAGCCCTGGCCATCCGGGCCCACCGGGAGCGGACAGGTCCCACTTTGGAATTTCAGCACGACAATCCTGCCTGGCCCTACGACTCATTCGCCGCCGGCAACCTGCCCGGGCGCACCCGTGCCATGGTGAAGATTCAAGAGGGTTGCGACCAGGTCTGCGCCTATTGCATCGTACCCAGGGTGAGAGGAAGGGAGCGAAGCATTCCCCTGGAACAGATCATCCGGCAAGTGCGGCGGTCCGTTGAAGAAGGGTGCCAGGAAGTGGTCCTCACCGGCACCCAACTGGGTACCTATGGGTTCGACCTGCCAGGCGCGAACCTGAACAACCTGGTCCGCCGAATACTGGAAGAAACAGACATCGCCCGGCTTCGGGTATCTTCCCTGCAACCGCAGGAGGTCGACGAAGACCTGCTCCGCATCTGGGCGGGCCATCCCCGGCTGTGCCCTCACTTCCACGTCCCCCTGCAGAGTGGCAGCGATACCGTCCTGAAGGCCATGCGCCGGCGCTACACGACCTCCCGGTTCGCTGCGACCGTGCGCTTGATCCGTGCCTTGGTACCCGGCGCCGGCATTACCACCGACCTCATAGTCGGCTTTCCGGGGGAAGGAGACAGAGAATTCGGCGACAGCTTGGCCTTCGCATCGGAAATGGAGTTCAGCGACCTTCACGCCTTCCCCTACTCCAGGCGGCCCGGCACTTCGGCATCCTACCTGGAAGGCCACGTTGCCAATCAGGTAAAGCGAGAGCGGATGCGGCAGATCATGCAGATGGCCCGCGCATCTTTTCAGGACTTCAGGGTCAGCCTCCTGGGGTCCACCAGGCCGGTTCTCTGGGAAGGCAAGGAAGGGAAGGGTGGTCGCCCAAGGGGCCTTACCGATAACTACGTCCGCGTCGAAATGGAAACATCCGAATTTGAAGATCGGTCTCCCGACCTGACCAACAAAATCACGCCGGCGTTTCTTGCTGAACTGAAGGGGGACATAATATCGGCCAGGCCTGTGCTGTGATCCCTCTCAACGGCCGATTCGGGGCTCTGCAACCTTTCCAAGACCTTCGGGGCAATGAAGTCTGGGGTTCGGGACTTCAACGAAGAGCGGCCCCGCCGGTTCGGGCGGGGCCACCGTTAATCAAGCTCCGGTTTCTGAGAAATATACCTTGCTAAAAACAGTTCCGATCAGCCGCGGCTCCCTACAGTCAAGTCTACCGGCGTAACGTATACCATCTCGCCCCTCCTCTCCAGGTACCCGCTCTTGACGTCATGCCCGTGGGAGAAACCCAGGAGCCACCCGTACTTTTCGGCGTCCGTCAGGATTTCACGCTTCTGCTCCAGGGAATTCTGCGGAGAATAGTCGAACGCGGATATCACGGGCAGGTTGAGGTGGAAGGGAGTAGGCACCAGGTCTCCCAGGATGACCAGGCGTTCGCCACCGTGATTGAACAGGACCAGTTGGTGTCCCATGGCCGGCCCGTCGCACTCGATTACCTGCAGCCCCGGCAGTATCTCCGTATCGCCATCCAGCAGTTCCAGTTGCCCGCGCTCTGCCACCGGCATGAAGTTGGCCGCTCGGTAGGCGAACCTGCCCCGTTCACTGGGGTTCAGGGCTTCTTCCCAGGAGGACCGCTGCACCATGTAAGTAGCGCGGGTAAAGGTTGGAACGATGGCCCCGGTCCGGTCCATTCTGGTAGAGCCCCCGCTGTGCTCAAACTGCATGTGGGTAAGAACGACGATGTCTATGTCCTTGGGCGTCAAGTTTGCCAGTTTCAGTTCTTTGAACAGGCGGTTGGTTCCCAGGCCGTAATGATCTCGATCCTTCTCGTCGTGGTTGCTTCCCACCCCCGTATCTACCAGGATCCATTTGTCAGCGATGCGCAGCAACCAGCAGTTAAGGCCCAGCGTTACCAGATTCTTGCGATCGGTGGGAGTCATTGTCTCCCACACCATTTTGGCCAATTGGCCGTACAGCGCGCCGCCGTCCACTTTGAAGGTCCCATCGCAAAGAATGTTCGCTTTCGTTAAACCCATATGCCCACCTCACCTCCAAAAATCCGTCCAAACCGCACCGTTTCAGCAATGCCTTCCCTCAGGATTTCGGCTAGTATTCCTGCTGCCCTGGCTAAACACACTCAGACTGAGCAATGCGCCTTGCCTTGAATTTGCATCCGGCCCCACAACGGGACAAGTCTTCAGCCTCAGGTGGCTGAACCTGTTGCCTCACCCGGGAGAAGGTCGCTTCATCCATGCGGGCGATAGGGTCTGTAAGAAAATTCTCCAGCCAACTGGGAAGGATCGGTCCAACGGCTTCGGGCGAAATTGCCCCACCGATAACAGGTTAAGAGGCGCCCCATTAGGGGTTGTCAAGGCAAATCTTAGATTTTTTTGAAATTAGGAAAAATCTTCACCTTTAGGGCATCCTGCGCGCTTCTTCGTTCTTGACAGGCCGTTAAAGGCAGCAGGCAGTACTTCGGGGTCGGGGGTGACACTATCTATTCCCTCGCGAGAATCCAGGCCAAGGTCCACCAACTGCTCGAGGTCGGAAGGACGGACGACCTCCTGGACCGGGTGATCGACTACTCCATAATTTCTCTGATCATCATCAATACGGCCGCCCAGATCCTGGAAACAGTCGACACCATCTATAACGCGGCCCCCTGGTTTTTCCCGGTCCTCGAAGTAGCGTCAATGGTCATCTTTACGGTGGAATACCTCCTCCGCATCTGGTCATGCACCTCCGAGCCTCATTATGCCCACCCACTCTTTGGGCGCCTGCGTTTCGCGGTCACTCCTTTGCTGATCATTGACTTGCTGGCCTTGCTGCCATTCTTCCTTCCCTTCCTGGGGCTGGAAGACTTGAGAAGCCTGAGGGCATTGCGCTTGCTGGCATGGGCCGCCCGGCTGGGCCGGTACTTTGAGGGCATCCGCACCCTTGGCAAAGTTCTTCAAAGCAAGGCAATGGAGCTTGCAACCGTCGTGATAGTCCTGGCCGTGATGCTGGTGTTGGCATCGTCAATGATGTTCTACGCGGAACACCGCGCTCAACCCGATGCTTTTGCCAGCATTCCCGAGGCCATGTGGTGGAGCATCATCACCCTGACCACAGTCGGCTACGGCGATGTATCACCGGTAACGCCCCTGGGCAAGGTTATGGCCGGCATCATTGCGGTGATGGGCATCGGCATGTTTGCGCTGCCGGCCGGCATTCTTGGCTCCGGGTTCCTGGACGAGATTCAAAAGAGAAACCAGGAAGCGCGATTTTGCCCCCACTGCGGTCTCTTGATCGAAGGTGGGGACTAGGAAACAAGAATTTGGTGCCGCTGGTGGCGCTGCGGCGCTGCCCACCGGCGGCCACTTACGTCTTCAACATTCAAGAGATTCAACGGTTCATCTTTTCCGTAAGTTTTCCACTTATGTGACGCAAAAATTGACACTGGCCCTTCAACGTACCTACAATTGCGGAAAAGCAATGCAATTCATCATTGCGGTCTGACAGGAGGACAATATGGCTGAATTACTGGGGTTGGGCTGCTCTCACGGACCCATCATCCTGACTCCTCCCGAAGTGTGGGCCAAGGGCAGGGAACGTGTCTTCGCCCGAATTCCCAATTACGAACCGCCGGCCCGATTGCTGGAGGAATTGGGGCAGGATAACGGTCTCAGCCAGGACATAAGTGACCAGAAAAAGGTGGTAGAAGCATTCCACACATTGCGCGACCGTCTTCACGAATGGAACCCTGATGTCCTGATGATCATTGGCGACGACCAGGCGGAGAATTTCCGGCAAGACAACCTGCCCCCCTTCTGCCTTTACACTGGCGCAGAGGTCGACGGCTATCCCTTCCAGCGCCCCGCTGCCCGCACGAACTTGTGGGACGCCGCACCGGAAACAAAATTCACCTTCCAGTGTCCCAAGGACTTTTCCCGGGATATGCGCAACTTCCTGATTCGCGACGGCTTCGATATGTCATCGTCCAGCGAACTCAAGGGCTGGGACTGGGGACTGGCCCACGCCATCATTAACCCCCTGATCTATCTCGACCCCGACGGCAGGTTTCCTTTGCTCCCCCTGTTTGTCAACTGCTACGGCGAAGAGGCGGGACCGGACTACCCGCCTCGGCCCACGCCCAGGCGCTGCTATGAATTGGGTCAGGGCATCCGTCGGTTCCTGGACACCAGGGACGAACGCGTGGCAGTTGTGGCGTCTTCAAGCTGGTCCCACAGCTTCCTGACCCACAAGTTCCAGTGCCGTGCCATAGATATTGAGACTGACCGGCGCAATCTGGAGTGGGTGCGCACCGGTCAGGGCAGCAAGTTGGCGGAAGTTACTCCCGAGGAAATACAGGAATCGGGGGACCACGAAATCCTCAACTGGATCATTGCCCTGGGCATCCTGGGCGACACGCCCGCGGAAATCGTTGATGTACGCGAGTCTCACACCCAGCTCGCCTACCGGGTAGCGGCAGTCTGGCACTGAACTGCCACTGAACAAACCGGTTAAACCAAAGTTGCCGCGCCAGCTCATTGGCTGGCGCGGCAAACATTTTTTTCTGACTATTATCTGAGTCGTAATGGTACGGTGGAATGGAGACCACCCTGACACCAAGTCGAGACGGGACGAGCCACGGTGGTCCGAACTCCGCTTCCGAAACCATCCTAACCCGAAAGACTGTCCAGGGCCCACTGAAGCCTTGAAACTACACGGTCTCTTCCCAGCACCTCCAGCGTCTCAAAGAGCGGAGGAGACACGTTGCGACCCGTGGCGGCCCAGCGCAAGGTCCCGAAGAACCGGCGCGGCGTCAGTTCCAGTTCCTCTCCCAATGAACGCAGCAGTTCCTCAAGCGCTTCGGTACCGAACTCGCAGTCGCGAAGGGCCGCGATTGATCTCTCCAGGGCCCGCACCGCCTCATCCTCAGACATCCCGCGCTGCACCAGGTTAGCCGGGTCGTAGGCGGGCTGTTCCTCCAGGAAATAAGACACCATTTCCGGCGCCTCGGTGAGGACCTTGATTCTCTCATGGATGAGGGGAACGATGTTGAGCAGATACTCCCGGTCCACCGGCAGCAGGTGGGCGGGCAATCCCTTCTCCAGGAAGGGAACCATAGCCTCCGCCAGAGCCTCCGGCGTCATTTCTCGAATATAAACGCCGTTCATCCAGGACAGCTTCTCCCGGTCGAAAATGGCGGCCGGCTTACCCACCCGGTCCAGCGTAAAGTTCTCGGTAATCGTCTCTATGGGCATTACTTCGGTCTTGTCGTCCAGCGACCACCCCAGGAGCACCATGAAGTTGCGCAGGGCTTCAGGCAGAAAACCGTCGTCCCTGTATTCCAGAATGGACGTCGCTCCGTGGCGCTTGGACAGTTTCGCCCGGTCGGGACCCAGGATCATAGGCAAGTGGCCGTGTTCCGGCGGTTCGTAGCCCAGCGCTCGGTACAACTGCAGGTGCCGGGGGGCGCTGGACAGCCACTCCTCGGCCCTTAGCACGTGGCTTATCTCCATAAAATGGTCGTCGGTCACCACCGCCAGGTGATAGGTGGGAAACCCGTCGGACTTCAAGAGGACAAAGTCGTCCACCAACTCATTCTGCCACTCCACGTCGTCGCGAATAAGGTCGTGAAGGTGAGTTATACCGTTGTCAGGCATGGCAAATCTCACCACGTAAGGTGCGCCCTCGTCTTCCAGGACGCGACGTTCCGGGCCGCCCAGGTGCTTGCAGTGCCCGTCATAGCCCAGGGCCACCTTGTCCCGTTCCTGCCGGGCACGGAGTTCGGCCAGGCGCTCCCGGGTGCAATAGCAGCGGTAGGCGTCCCCCTGGGCAATCAGCCGCTCTGCTTCTGCGTGATAAAGGGGCAGCCGCTCTGACTGAAAGTAGGAACCGAAATCGCCGCCCACCCTGGGGCCCTCGTCCCAGTCAATATCCAGCCATTCCAGGCCGTCCAGGATACCGTCCACCGCGCCGGGCACCAGCCTTTCCTGGTCCGTGTCTTCAATCCTGACAACGAATTTGCCCCCGTGATGGCGGGCAAACAGCCAGTTGAACATTGCCGTGCGAATGTTGCCAATGTGGGGCATTCCCGTGGGACTGGGCGCATACCTTACGCGGACTTCATTGGCCAAAACTTTCCTCCTGGGTGCTTGGCTGGCCGACTGGATTTAAGGGCAGGAATTTCTATCCCCGGATCTGACCCGCCGACACTGCCTCCATGAATGGTCCGGTCGCCATTAGCTTCCCCCACCCGACTGCGACTGCTCAATCCTGGCCCAGGAATCCCGCAAAGAAACAGTGCGATTGAAAACGGGAGCGCCCGGCCTGGAATCCCTGGTATCCACGCAAAAATAACCCTGGCGCTCGAACTGGTACCGGTTGCCCGGCTCCGCATTCGCCAGTCCCGGTTCCACCTGGCAGTCGGTCAGAGCTTGGAGGGAGTCCGGGTTGAGCAGCGAGATAAAGTCCCTGCTGTCTTCATCCTCTTCGTCGCTATCCCGCAGCAGGTAATCGTACAGCCGCACTTCAGCCTGCAGCGCGTGGCGGGCCGAAACCCAGTGCAGGGTGCCCCGCACCCGCCGTCCGTCAGGCGTCGAACCCCCTACCGACTCCGGGTCATAGGTGCAGTGCAGTTCTATTATCTCGCCCGTCGCCGGGTCTTTCACCACGTCCTGACACGTTATATAGCACGCGTAGCGCAGCCGGACCTCCCGCCCCGGGGCCAGGCGGAAGAAACGAGACGGAGGTTCCTCGCGGAAATCGTCCCGCTCAATATAGACCTCCCGCGAGAAGGGCACCTTGCGCGAGCCCATAGACGGGTCCTCCGGGTTGTTCACGGCGTCGAACTCAAGAACTTCATCCTCAGGGAAGTTGTCGATGACTACCTTCAGCGGATTCAGCACCGCCATAACCCGGGGCGCATGCTGGTTCAGGTCCTCACGTATGCAATGCTCCAGCAGGGCCATGTTCACCACCGTGTCCCGCTTCGAGATGCCCACGTGTTCGCAAAATGTGCGGATGGCCTCCGGAGTATAGCCCCGCCGGCGCAGCCCGCTGATGGTCGGCATCCTGGGGTCGTCCCAGCCGGACACGTAGCCGCCCTCCACCAGCTGCAGCAGGCGGCGCTTGCTCATCACCGTGTTGGTCAGGTTGAGACGGGCAAACTCGATCTGCTGGGAGCGGTATACGTCCAGCGCTTCCAGCGTCCAGTCATACAGGGGACGATGGTCCTCAAACTCCAGGGTGCACAGGGAATGCGTAATGTTCTCTATGGAGTCGGACAGGGCATGAGCGTAGTCGTACATGGGATAGATGCACCACTTGTCGCCTGTCCGGTGGTGGGTGGCCCGCCGGATCCGGTAGATGGTGGGGTCTCGCATATTCAGATTAGGGGACCGCATGTCTATCCTGGCCCGCAGCACGTGGGCGCCATCCTCAAATTCGCCGTCCCGCATCCGCCGGAAGAGGTCCAGGTTTTCCTCTGCGGAACGGTTGCGGTAGGGGCTTTCCCTTCCCCGCACCGTTAAAGTACCGCGATATTCCCGAATCTCGTCCGCGGACAGGCTGTCCACGTAAGCCCGGCCGTCCAGGATAAGCTGTTCGGCAAAATTATAGAGCGCGTCGAAATAGTCCGAGGCATAATACAGGTGCGAGCCCCAATCGAAGCCCAGCCAGCGCACGTCCTCCTGGATGGAGTTGATGTATTCTACGTCTTCACGCAAAGGGTTGGTGTCATCGAAGCGCAGGTGGCACACGCCGCCGTCATATTCCGACGCCACGCCAAAGTTAAGGCAAATTGACTTGGCGTGACCGATGTGAAGATAGCCGTTGGGTTCGGGGGGGAAACGGGTTACCACCCGGCCATCGTACTTGTTGGATTCCAGGTCATCCTGCACGATGGCCCGGATGAAGTCGGTTGAATTACTTTCCGGGGATGTCATTCAGGTCGCTTCCTCAGGTAGCTGGTTCTTACGCCGGCGGCGCATCCAGCATATTCTAGCACGGTGAATCGCAGCGGTATAAAGGGCCCGGCCACATGAAAGTGAACGCAGCCAATAAAGGAGCATTCAGAGTCCAATTGCTACTGCCTCATGGCTGACAAAATCTGTTGCAGTTCCGTTGGCAAATCGGACTTGAACGAAACATCCTCGCCCGAACGGGGATGCCTGAAACCCAGTGTGTTCGCGTGGAGAAAATGCCGCTCCAGGACTGGGCTTCGCCGGCCGTACACGCCGTCGCCATAGAGCGGGTAACCCAGGTAGGCCAGGTGCACCCTGATTTGGTGGGTTCGGCCCGTCTCCAGGTCCAGTTCCAGCAAAGCGTGGCTTCCCAGGTCTTCCAGCACCCGGTAGTGGGTGCGAGATTCCCGGCCGTCCAGGACAACGGCCATGCGCTGCCGGTGGCGCGGGTCGCGGGCTATCGGAACATCTACAGTACCTTCGTCCTGCGGCGGCACGCCGACGGTCAACGCCAGGTAACCCTTGTGTACTATCCGCTCCTTGATTTGCGCTGAAAGACTGTGGTGCGACCTCTCCGTTTTGGCTACCACCATCAGGCCGGATGTGTCCTTGTCCAGCCGGTGCACGATGCCAGGACGGTGAACGCCGCCAATGCCCTGAATATCCGGGCAGCGAGCCAGCAGGGCGTTCACCAGCGTTCCGTCCGGGTGGCCCGGCCCGGGGTGAACGGAAAGGCCGGCGGGCTTGTCCACTACCACGATCTCCGAGTCCTGATAGACCAGGTCCACCGGGATAAGCTGCGGAGAGACGTCATATTCCCTGGTCGGCGGAATAGTCAACACAACACGGTCGCCGGCCTTCACCCGCTGGGCCGGTCTTGCCTGCAGGCCGTTTATGCTGACCCAGCCTTCGCTGATCAGGGAATGCAGGCGGCTGCGGGTCATACCCTTTTCCCGCTCGGACAGGAACCGGTCCAGCCGCGCGCTGTCGCCAGGCGCAACGAACTCCCTTACCCTGACTTTCGAATCTTTCTGCATTTCCCACTACAACCGGCGTAATGCCCTGCGCGAGAGCCTGCGGCCTCCCGCGGAATTCCCTGGAGTGCGGCAACCCGTCCTTCGGCCCGCGTGAAACCGACCGCAGCGCGCGCACCGGCCGCGCCGTTTCAGGCTGTAGTCCCTGATGGGTTCAGTAACGTGGTTCGCCGACCTTCTGCCAGGCTGGAGAATTATCCAGCCCAGCAGCAATAGCCCGCAAATTATCGAAGAATCCGCGAGGTTGAAAATCGGCCAGGGTCCCACGTCAATAAAGTCTGTAACCGCCCCCAGCCGGAAGCGGTCCACCAGGTTTCCCAGCGCGCCGCCAATCTGCAGTCCCAGGCTCAGCCGCAGCAGGTTGGTGGGCCGGGGCTGGCTCTGGTAAATCATTGCCAGCACGAAAATGCCGACGAAGGATATTACTATCAGCGGGGTATTGTGCCCCTGGAACAGGCCAAAGGCGCTGCCGGTATTTTCGGCGTGGGTAAAGCGGAAAAAGCCGGTCGCGGGGTAAGAAGAGCCGAAAGGCAAATATGCGCGGACTAGGAACTTGGTCAGTTGGTCCAGCAGGAAAAAAATCGCCGCCAGTTGGAGCAGGTCAAAGTCCAGGAAGATAGGCCGCTTGCGAAACCCGGTACCGCTGCCCTCTTCAAGAGCCGTTGCGGTCAGTTGTTCACCGCTGCCTGTCGACTCTACTACCTCCTCCGCTGGCTCCGTGGCTTCAACGCCTGGTGGCGCTGCCTCCGCCAGGCTTTCTCCTTTAGCCTGTGTCGACGCTATTTCCTCTGTGTCGCCAGTTGCAAAGTCCGGATTGTCTAAAGAGTATTCGTCACGGTTGGCCGGGGTCGACATTTTTTGTTACTTCAGGTTCTCGGCAAAGAACTCGGCTACCGGCCCTGCCACCTGACGCTCCATGCCGCCCCAGAAGTGGTCGGCTCCGTTGACCACTTCATATCGGGGCGGGTTCGCGAAGGCATCCAGGTTTTCCTGCAGGTTCTCGGCTTCAACCAATTTGTCCCGGCTCCCGGTGATGATCATGGTTGGCTTCTTGGCCTTCTTCAAGGGAGTATCAGTCAGTGCCCGTATGTTGGGCGATACCAGGGCAATGGACTTGGCCTTTTTCTGTACGTCCTTGCTGCCCAGTATAACTCCGGTGCCAAACGAGTAGCCCACCAGCCCCAGGTTGCGACCGTCCACACCCTTCCAGGCCTTCATCAATTCAAAGGCGCCCAGCACTTCCTGGTATTCATTCTCGCCCTTGGAGTGTTCGCCCTCGCTGTTTCCCACGCCTCGGAAGTTGAACCGGATGGTGGCGAATCCCTGCTCCACCAGGGTAAAGGACAGGGCAAGCACCACGTTGTTGTCCATATTGCCGCCAAACAGAGGGTGGGGATGGCAGATGACGATTCCAGGAATGGAACTGCCCACGTCGTCCGGGGTGGCAACTATTCCCTCGAAATTGAGTCCCTTGGCCTTGAAGCTGACCGCGCTCTGTCGCATTTGCCGTCCTCCCGATTGCCAAGTCGGCGCTTGAACCCATATTAGAAGACCGCATAGAGTTTGGCAAGGAATCCTGCTAGAATAGCCGCCACCTGCCCTGTGGGAGAGACCTGATGAAAATCATTGATCTGAGAAGCGATACCATCACCCACCCCACCGACGAAATGAGGCGTGCCATGGCCGAGGCAGAGGTGGGCGATGACGTTTATGGGGAAGACCCCTCCATCAACCTGCTGGAACAGCGAGCCGCCCAACTGCTGGGCAAGGAAGCCGGGTTGCTGACCGCCAGCGGCACCATGAGCAACCTGGTGGCGGCCCTGACCTACTGCCACCGTGGTGATGAAGTAATCATGGGCGACCAGGCCCACATGTTCTGGAACGAGTCGGCCGGCATTTCCGCCCTGGCCGGCGCCCAGGTAAGGCTCGTCCCCAACGACGACCAGGGCCGCCTGGACCCGCAGGACGTGGCCGACGCCATTCGACCGCGCGGCAACGTCCACATGCCGCCGACCACACTGGTGTGCCTGGAAAACACCCACAACCGCTGCAGCGGCGCGGCCCTGACGCCCGACGACACCAGGCGGGTGGCCGACGTGGCCCACGATGCCGGCGCCAGCGTTCACATGGACGGAGCCCGCATTTTCAACGCCGCCGTGGGCCTGGAAGTGCCCCCCAGCGAACTGGTAAAGGATGTGGACGACGTTTCTTTCTGCCTCTCAAAGGCCCTCAGCTGCCCGGTGGGTTCCGTTCTCTGCGGTACCGAAGAGTTCATCGGCGAAGCCCGCCGCTGGCGCAAAATGATCGGCGGCGGCATGAGGCAGGCCGGAATATTGGCCGCTGCCGGCCTGGTCGCCCTGGACAGCATGATTGAGCGCCTGGCCGACGACCACGCCAACGCCCGCCGCCTGGCCCACGGCTTGGCCAACATCGAGGGCCTCAGCGTGGACCCGGAAAGCATCCAGACCAATATTGTCATATTTGAGATTGACCCATCGGTGGGGACTGCGCCCCAGGTCCTTCAGGCCCTGGCCGAAGCGGGCGTGAAGGTCTCCCTTTCCCGGACGCAGACATTGAGGATGGTCACCCACCGGCAGGTTGATGGCGCGGACGTGGATGACGCGCTTGCACGAGTGGGTGATGTAGTGGAGGAATTGAAGCGGCGCAATGCCGCCTGATTGATACAGTTATTGACTGGAACCAGTTACGAATGCAGGAAAGGAATTTGAGAAATGGCCGACGTCGTCTTGGACAAGGCATCCACAGCCCTTCTGATCGCCGACTTTTACGCGGAAATGATGAGTACGATTCCCCACGCCGTCGATCGTGGCGTGGTGGAAAAGACCCGGCAGTTGCAGCAGGCAGCCAGGGATTCGGGAATCATGGTTTGCTATTCGGCCACCGTGTTCCGGCCCGGATACCCGGAGATCAGCGACCGCAACAAGACCTTCAGCCAGCGCAAGGCGTCGGGCCAGCCCGCGGTCAGCGACCCGGTCCAGATAATCCACGAGGCAGTACGGCCCGTTGAAGGGGAAGTGGTGGCCGGCAAGCACCGGGTGAACGCCATGTTCGGCACCGACCTGGAAATGTCCCTAAGGGCCAACAACAACGACACCCTGGTGATGCTGGGCTATGCAACCAGCGGGGTGGTCCTGTCCACCACCCGCTACGCCGCCGATGCCGACTTCCGGTTGATCATCGTTGAGGACTGCTGTTCGGACCAGGACCCCGAAGTCCATGACTTCCTGACCCAGCGCATCTTCCCCCGACAGGCCGATGTCGTCCTGGCTGCCGACGTGATTCAGGCGCTTTCAGCCTGATCAGCAGCATCGCCACCCCACCACTCCCGCATCCGCTCTTCAATGTCCCGCTCCTTGCCCTGGGGAGCGGGAAAATAATATCTGGCGTCCTTCAGTGAAGGGGGCAGGTACTCCTGCTCAACAAAGTGCCCGCTGTAGTCGTGGGAGTAGCGGTATCCCTTCCCGTAGTCCATGGCCCTCATCAACCCCGTAACCGCATTCCGCAAGTGCAGGGGCACCGGATCGTTGGGCTTCCCCCGCACATCCGCCATTGCCCGTTCCAGCCCCATGTAGGCCGTATTGCTCTTGGGGGCGGTGGCCAGAAACACTGTTGCCTCGGCCAGGGGAATCCTCGCTTCGGGCATGCCCAGAAAGTGGACTGCCTGCTGGGCCGCCACCGCCAGGGGAAGCGCCTGGGGTTCCGCCAGGCCAATGTCCTCGGAAGCCAGGATTACCAGGCGGCGCGCAATAAACAGCGGGTCTTCGCCTGCCTCCAGCATGCGGGCCAGCCAGTAGAGGGCCCCGTCGGGCGATGAACCCCGCACCGACTTGATGAAGGCTGAAATGGTATCGTAATGGCCCTCTCCCGCCTTGTCGTAAAGGGGCGACCGCCGCTGCAAGGCATCGGATATTACCTCAACCGAAATGGCTCCGCCGCCGCTGGGATCAGAACTGACGGCAAAGGCGGCAGTCTCCAGCGCATTGAGGGCAACCCGCGCGTCACCGTTGGCGATGTTCACCAGGTGGTCCAGCGCCTCGGGCTCCAGGGACAGCTTCAGATCGCCCAGCCCTCGCCGGCCGTCCTACAGCGCCCGCCCAACGATGTTCGCCACTTCCTCCCCGGTCAGGGCTTGCAGCGCAAAAACCCGGCTGCGGGACAGCAGCGGCGCGTTCACTTCAAACGACGGATTCTCGGTAGTGGCCCCGATAAACGTAACGGTGCCGTCCTCCACGTGAGGCAGAATAACGTCCTGCTGGGCCTTATTGAACCGGTGAATCTCGTCGACGAACAGGATGGTGCGTCGCTGGTACATGCCCTGGCGGTCACGGGCCTCAGCCACGATCCGGCGCAGGTCGGCCACCCCGGAGGTGACGGCGCTGACCGGTTCAAAGTGCGCTTCGGTCACGGTAGCCACCAAGCGGGCCAGGGTGGTCTTGCCCGTGCCCGGCGGCCCCCACAGGATGAAAGAGGGAAGGCGGTCCGCGGCTATCGACCGGCGCAACACCCGGTCGGGGCCAATGATGTGCTCCTGGCCAACAAATTCGTCAAAGTTGCGGGGGCGCATTCGTTCGGCCAGCGGCGCAGTTGAGCCGGCCCGCTGCTGTCGGCCAAATTCAAAGAGCGAATCTGGGGTTGTCAACTTTCCCTACTTGAAGTGCGGAATTACCTCTTCGGCAAACAGCCGCATGGAGGCATGTACATCTTCGTTGGGCAAAAGCCCCCCGGTGGCAAACCAGCACATAATTTCATCGGCGCCCAGCAGTTCAATGATGGACTCCAGCTTGTCGATGACCCGTTCCGGACTGCCGATGGCGGAAAGCTCGGTTGAGACGTGCTCGTAGCTGAGGTCCCGTACCCGCCCCGTGACGACTCTCGAACGGTTGACCTGCAGGTTGGACAGGTAGTTGCGGACGCTGCCTTCAAATCCCTGGGTTGAACTGCCGCCCTCATTCCTGGTGGTATGGACCAGCACATTGACGTTCACGCGCTTCGTGCCGGGGTCGTGCCCGTGCGCCTTCAGTTGGTGCCGGTACTCGTCCAGCCCTGCCTTGGCTCCGTCCAGCGAAACGACAATGGGGGCTATCAGGATGTTGTGGCCCAGTTCACCAACCAGGGGGAATGTGTCGTTGCTATTTGACGCGATGTAGACCGGCGGATGGGGCTGTTGGTAGGGCTTGGGCACCACCCGGACGTCCGAAACCTGGTAATACTTGCCCTCGTAGTTCAACTCGTCCGACTTCCACGCTTCTAGGACCATATCCAGGCCCTCAACGAACCGCTCTCGTCCCTCCTCCACGTCAACACCATACCCCTGGTACTGGCGGAGCATGGCCCCCCGGCCGGTGCCCAGGATGGCCCTGCCGTGGGAAATCACGTCCAGCGTGGCAAACTCTTCCGCCAGCCGCACCGGGTGATGAAGCGGCATCAGGTTCACCGCAGTGGCGATCTTGAGTTGCCTGGTGGTCTGGGCGATTGCGGAACCCAGGAGCAGGGGAGCCGGAAGCACCGAAAACCTCGGATTGAAATGCACCTCTGCCAGCCACACCGTGTCGAATCCCATCTGGTCTGCCAGTTGCGCCTGGGAGATCGTGTCGGCGTAACGCTCCGCCGGTGTCTGGTCCTCGGCGCAGGGAAGCTGATAAAAGATTCCGAATTCCATTCCTGGCTCCTGAAGTTTTCCTGCCACACCTGCGGCGTTGGTTTGAGCCTTGGCCCCTTCACTGCCTTTGCCGGCCGGCAGGGCAGGCTCCTCCGCTACAAGGGAATATTCCCGTGCTTCTTCGCTGGCAGATTGTCCCGCTTGTTGCGCAGCATCTCCAGCGCGCTGATAATTCGGGCCCGGGTTTCCGCCGGGTCAATCACGTCATCCAGGAATCCCTGGCCTGCGGCAATGTAGGGGTTGGTAAACTTTTCCTGGTAGTCCGCAATCAGCTCCGCTCGCCTGGCATCGGCATCCTCCGCGCCTGCTATATCCTCGCGGTAGATGATGTTCACCGCACCGTCCGGCCCCATCACCGCGATTTCCGCAGACGGCCATGCCAGGTTGATATCCGACCGCAGGTGCTTGCTGCTCATTACAATGTACGCCCCACCATACGCCTTGCGGATGATGACGCTGATCTTGGGCACCGTGGCCT
>JAJEDS010000270.1 GCA_022821365.1 Dehalococcoidia bacterium
GGGCCACGGTCGCCGGCTCCCGCGTAATGTCCACCCCGTATCCCAGGCAGAAGTGGTAAATAGTGGGAAACCTGCTCTGGATGACGTCGGCCTGCAAGTGGGAAATGTCCAGGTAGACCTTTGCCCCTTCGCCTTTCTCCATTTCCGAGGCTATTGCCCGGGAGACCACGTCCCTTGGTGCGAGGTCGGCCAGCGGCTGGTAGTCGGCCATGAAAGCCCGCCCCTCTGCGTCTCGCAGGACCGCTCCCTCCCCGCGCATGGCCTCGGACAGCAGGAAGGTGGGCGCCCCCTCCAGGCTCAGGGCCGTGGGGTGGAACTGGTAGAACTCCATGTCCATCACCCGGGCTCCGGCCCGGTATGCCAGGGCCACGCCATCCCCCGTGGCCACTTCGGGATTGGTAGTGTACTTGAAAATCTGGCCCGCCCCGCCGGTGCCTATGACGATGTTTCCACCGTTGAAAGTCTTGCTCTCGCCCGTATCGCTGTTGAGAGTTTCTACCGCCACCACCCTGCCCTTTTCTGCGACAAGACGGGTGGCCAGCGTAAATTCCAACACCTTGATATCGGACTCGGCAACCCTTGTCGCCAGGGTATTCTCGATGTGCTGGCCGGTGGCGTCGCCTCCGGCATGGAGTATGCGGGGGCGGCTGTGGGCCCCCTCCATGCCCAGGGAAATCTCGCCGTGGCTGGTGTCGAAGGGCACGCCCCACTGGATGAGGCTGGCTACCCGGTGTGGCCCCTCGCTGGTCAGAACTTCCACCGCTTCCCGGTCACAGAGGCCGGCCCCGGCGGTCAGCGTGTCCTGCATGTGCAGGGCCGGCGTGTCGCCGGCCCCCACCGCCGCGGCAATGCCACCCTGGGCGTAGCGGGTATTGCAGTCGTCCACCCTGCCCTTGGTGAGGATCAGCGTGGAACCGTGCTCCCGCGACAGCAGTGCGGTATTAAGACCGGCAATGCCGCTTCCAATGATAATGTAGTCGTAGTAAGAATCAGGCATTTGACCCTGCCGACGAGAAAGGAACTCCGGAGAGTGTGGGCGAATTTCGCCATACTATACGCCGGCCAGGGTTAGTTGCCAACCTAGTTTTGCTAGAGTGAGTTACTGTCATTCCGGTAAACGATCTTGAAAACTCTACGGAGAAAATGGCGGGAATTTACGCTGGTGGTCGGGAATTCAGGCTGTTGGCTCACTTTCTGGAAAACCGAGAACACCGTGATATACCTGACGACTGGATAATTGAAGTCTTAAACAACCCGGTCTTCATTGAGGAAGACGCGGCGCACGAGTCCACCAATTACTACGGCTTCATTGAGGGCCAACGTCCCCTCCTGATGATAGCGGTATCGAAAGCCGATGGCAGGACAATCGCAACTGCCCACTTTCACAGCGGGGCAACCAGAAGATACAGGCGAGGTGAGTTATGAAATCGACCGTGGACGAGGGTTCTCTGCTGAAAGTAACCTACGACCGGGAAATGGACATCCTTTGGATACGCATACCCGGCCGAAGAATCGAGAGGTCGGACGCAATTATTACGCCACCGGTCATAGACTTTGGCAGCGATGAAGATTCAGAGGAAGGCTGCTTGGACGTAGTGGGGGTGGAGATTCGCAAGGCGTCAGAATACTTGGCGCCGATGTTGGAAGCTCTTAGAGCGGGAGCTTCCGCGTAAACCACCGCCAAGATGGGGCTGTGCATAGGAATTACGCCCATCGGGGAAACTGCCATTCCGAGGCGCGATTTATAAGGCACTCAACTCAGTCTAGTCATCGCTGAGGGTAACGGCGCCGGTTCGACCCTGGTAATGCAGAGTGCAGCTTTGGAGGAAGGTCCTGCCGATTAAAGTGTAGTAGGGCTGATTTCCGGCCCGTAGCCGGACACCGGCCATCAGTCCATAGATGGTTCTATTCAATTCCGGCACGTATATCTGTGCTAGATAATGGTCAACCGGAGTAGGGCCACCTATTCCGACTACTTCAGCGCTGTCCCGCCGCCCAAAAGACAACAAGCCCAATGCTTGCGCAAAGTCGGCATCAATGCAGCTTTCCGTTGCGCCTGTATCGACCAGGGCAGGCAGCAGGTCGTCGGATATATTGGGCCTCTCCGCGTCGCTGTCCTCAAAGTCGGGGTCATATCCTATTTGAACAAGAAGCGTCGGCCCACTGAATACTAACTCTTCGCGACCAGAGCGGTACGGGCCATCACCGAATCCGCAATTAACCGTCGGCATTGTACCGCACGTAGAACGGAATAGATATCGGCGGTGCTCCCACTTGACGCAAGAGGCAGGGGCCACGACCAAACCGCTTCACTGCCGTCTTTGCCGCCACCTGAAAGTCGTCGTAGGCGCCGATTAGTTCCTCGTCGTGAATGATAACCCACTGGCGCCAATGGTTTGCTTCCAGGTATTCGCGCATCCGTTTATAGGCCGCTATTTCTATGTCTAGCTGATCCATCCCTGGATTCCTCTAACGGTTGCGCTTTGTGCAAGGCATTTCCGCCAAAAGCACAGTTACTGCCGCCCCTTAACTCTCCGATGGGCGGTCAAACCCCAGGTCCAAATCCCGCAGGAACTCCTCTATGTTGGCGGAAAGGGGCGGCGGCTGGGACTGTTCCGCCCTATGCTCCCGGTCGTAGTGTTCTTCCAACTGGGCCAGCAGGGACGATACGTCTTCTCCCTCGCCGCTGACCATGTCGGCGATTCCGTCGTACTGTTCCTTGCCCCGGTCCGGCTCAATCAGCCTGTCCGGCAGGTCGTACTGGTTGCAGAGAATCTCCATAAGCCGGGAAGTGCCCATAAGGTCTTCGTCCACCTGGAAATACTGGGGCAGGTGCACCACGTAGGTACGGGTCTCAATGCCCTCTTTTGCCGCCTCCTGGGGAATCAGGTAGGTGATGGTTGAAGGCCCTTCGTAGTCGCTGGTCTTTATCCGGTTCCGCCGCTGCTCCTCCTCCAGGTCGCCGCCCACACCGGAACCGGAAACCAGCAGTGGCCGAGTATGCGGGACCATGTCGTACATCGCGCCCACCAGGGAGTACCTCTTCACCCCCAGTTGGCGGAGCATATCCAGCATGGCCTCGGCATAGTCTTCCCCGTAGAGATGCGGTTCCAGCAGGTGGCCCAGCACTATGTCCGGCCCCTCCTCCCTCTGGGCAACACGGATTATGGTGTTTGGGATGGTCACCTCCCGCTTGCCCTGGTTGATAAGTGACCGCGGACGGTAGCGGGTGAAGTCGTAAAACAGCCCTGGCCGGTGCAGACGGCCCAGTTCCCTGGCGCGCAGGTGCCGCTGAATACGGCCCAGGCTCAGGCTGCCCACCCTGCCCACGTCAATCCAGGGCCGCAGCACGGCCAGCAAATGGGGTTCATTCAGTTCGGGAAGGGGTTCCTTGAGTTCAAATTCACCTAGTTTCATGCTCCATAGTTTGACAGCGGCGGGTTCCATTTACAAGACCTGCTTTGCAGGGTAATCGCGCCCTGCCGGACCTCTCAGCAAGCCACTGTCACCTCCCCCTTGCCAACCCGCATAGCCCGTCTCCACCATAAGACCATGACACACCGAAACTCCACCCCTTCGTAGGGGCGGCCCTTGTGGCCGCCCTGCCCCGGGGATGGCAACGATCGGCATGGGCAGCCCTGTGTGTCTGCCCTGGGGTGTGGGCCAAAACGGAACCAAATGGGACCATTATCAAAAAACTCTACTTTCGTGCCCCTTCGTGCCCTTCGTGGATAAATCCCAAAACGGGCCAGAATGGAACCAAATGGAACGATTATCAAAAAACTCCCAGCTTCGTGCCCCTTCGTGGACAGCGTAGCCATAAGGGCTGCCCCTATTAACCTGAATCGTTAATATCCTTGACCGGAGACCACACATCGGGCCTTCGGGTTGATGATTGGAAAAGCTGATGGGATACTGTACGCCTTTGTGAAAGGAGCATTAGATGAAAGTCGTAAACGTACATAGCCATATCGTCCCCGACTGTTTCTGGGAGGCCAACGAGAAGGACGGAAACTGGTACGGGGCCAGCCTCTTCACCCGCGACGGCATCCGGTACATCAATGCCATGAACCGGGTGGCCGGCCCCATCGACGAAAAGTGGCAGTTCAATCCCTCCGAGCGGACCGGCTTCATGGACCGGCAGGGCGTAGATGTTCACGTTCTGTCCGTGGCCCCTTACCTGACCAATTACCACCTCGACCCCGACGAGGGGCTGGCATCGGCCCGGGAGCTTAACGACGGGATTGCCGAGTTTGCGGCGGCATGCCCCGACCGGTTCATCGGCCTGGGCACCGTACCCATGCAGGACACTCCGGCGGCGGTGGAGGAGCTGGAGCGGTCAATGGGTAACCTGGGCCTGGCGGGAGTGGAACTGAACACGAACATGGAAGGCCACAACTGGGACGAAGAGCGGTTCCTGCCCTTCTTCCAGGCCGCAGAACGGCTGGGGGCATTTGTGTTCTTCCATCCCCACAATCCGGCGGGCTCCGACCGCACCGGCCGCTACTACCTGTCCAACCTGATCAGCTTCCCCCTGGACACCACCATCGCCATCGCCTCTTTCATATTCGGGGGTGTGCTGGACAAGTGCCCCAACCTGAACCTCTGCTTTGCCCACGGCGGCGGTTACGCCTGCTTCGGCATTGGCCGCATGGACTTTGGCGCCGGAGTACGTCCCGAACCCAGGGTCAACGAAATCAAGGGTATGCCCAGCGACTACCTGCAGCATCTCTACTACGACAGCATCACCCACAGCGACGAGGGCCTGAAGTACCTGGTGGACCGGGTGGGTGCGGACCGCGTCATGCTGGGCGACGACTTCCCCTTCGACATGGGCCCCGCAGACCCGGTGGGCTGGCTCAACTCCCTGAACCACCTGAACAACTTTGAGAAACGGCGGATACTGGGTGAAAACGCGCAAGCGGTGTTCGGGATTGAGGGGTAGGGGAAGATTGACTCTTCAAATCAATCGTACTTCTGTGTAGTTCGATGAAGGTCTTGTTCCTTGACGAATCGGGCGATCACAATTTGTCGAAGATTGACCCACAGTATCCTTTGTTCGTGCTGGGCGGCGTAATAATGGACCTGGATTATGCTCAGGGCCCTTTGACCGAAACCCTTAACAGCTTCAAGCAGGAATTTTTCGGCTCTACCGAGATTATTCTTCATACATCGGACATAGCGAGGAATCGAAACGGGTTTGAGTCCCTGCATAACGAAGATTTTCGTAACCGTTTCTACGGTAGGTTGAATGAATTGATGGAGAGCCTTCCTTATGAAGTCGTTGCTTGCGCTATAAGGAAGTACGGCCACCTGGAGCGATACGGGGAGGCCGCGATTAACCCGTACTCGTTGAGCCTGTCTGTTTTGGTCGAAAGGTTCTGTTTTGAATTGGGGGACGGACTAGATGGTGGAGAGATTATTGTAGAGCGAAGTGTTGTTGTCCAGCGATTCTGTCCCGTTAAATGGAAAGCGAAAATGTCACCATGGTTAGTCGGCTGAGATGGTTAGTCGGCTGCGATCTGGACTTGGGCCAGGGCTTCGGCCTTGGCCCGCTCCTTGGCGCTGAGT
>JAJEDS010000141.1 GCA_022821365.1 Dehalococcoidia bacterium
CCAGCACTATGGCCGCCTGCTGTGATTCGTAACGGTCGGCCAGCTTGAAATCCGTGGTCGTGGCGCTCGCCAGGAACCGGTCGACGACGCCGGCGCTGACCACCAGTAGTAGTACCCAGATGACTATCACAACTATCGGTCGCCGCGCGCTTATGGCTGCCAGGTATTGCGTCAAAACAGTGCCCCCTCTGTTTCCTCAGTCGACAATGTCAACCGATGGCATGGGAGGAATTTTACCATCAGTGCATTGGGTTAAGGACAGTGAGAGTGAGACGAGGACGCAGTATTTGCAAACTCGATCTGCGGGGCGGGCCGTGGTGGAGCAAGAGAGGGCAGGGACAGGGAAGCCCTCGCTTGACTTCCTGTCCCCGTACATTGCTCCCCCGGAGTCAGGCGGTAGCCGGCACTGCGGGCTGGGCGAAGTATATGTTTCTCAGGGAACGGTTGGCCAGGCTGACAACCATGGCCACTATGAAAATGGCGCCGCCCACCGCAAGAATCAGTGGCGCATTGAGGAAGGAAACGTCTACCAGGCCCGCGTTGATTCCGTTAGCCAGCGCCATGCTGCCGCCCACGTGGAAGGAATAGACGCCGGAAACCCGCCCACGCACCGAGTCGTCAACTATAGACTGGATTATGGTATGCGTTATGGTCATGAAGCCGCCCTGGTTCATTCCCATTATCACCGTTGCTCCCAGCGACAGCCAGACATCGGTAGAAACCGCCAGGATTATCGGCCCAATTCCACTGCTGACTCCGAAAATGAGGAACAGCCAGCCACGCGTTTTTTCACTGCGTATGCCGGCCAGCCAGATCGCGGTGAACATTGCCCCCAGTCCGACACCCATTATCAGCAGCTGGGTGCCTCCTTCCGAGTTCACGCCCAGCTTTTCCTCTGAAATGGCCGGAAGTACCGACTCAAAGGACATGGTGAGCGAACAGTGGCCCAGGACTATGAGAATCATCGCCAGCAGCTTGGGGCGGCTGTAGGCATAGGCGAAGCCCGCCGCCAGGTTACCGAAAAAACCACGCCGGGCGTCCATCCTGCCGGTGGACCGGGTTACGATGCGGGCCACCTGGACCAGGCCCATGGCGTAAAGCACGGCGCAGGCCCAGAAAACCGGCTCATTGCCAAAATACAGGGCTACCAGGAACCCCACCATTCCGCCGACGAAGCGGGACCCCTGCTGGGTGGCCTCGTTCAGGGCGATGGCGTTGGGCAGCACCTCGCGGGGCACCAGGTTTGGCACCAGCGACTGGGTGGTGGTCATCTGCGCCGACCGAAGGGTGCCATTAAGCAGCGACAGCCCCACCAGCCACCAGATGTTCGCCAGGCCCACCATAACCAGCAGCGCCAGAACGATGTTGTGGGCCAGGTTCAGGGTATAGGTCCACTGTAGAACGGTCTGGCGGTTGAAGCGGTCGGCCAGGAACCCGGTGATTACCGTGGAGAATACACGGGGGATCATGGCGGCAAAGGTAACCACGCCCACCCACAGGTACAGTTCGGTGTATTCGTTGGCCAGCACGGCCCGGGCGGCTATGAGGGCCCATGCCGCCGCCCCGGCGCAAAGATTGGCAGTCCAGAGGGTAAGGTAGTCCTTGTGCTCCAGGGCCTGCAGAAATCGACTGAAGGGAGTGGCTAACGCGCCGCCAAGTCCACCTGCCACGGTTACACCCCGGGATTCAGGATTGGGGGATTCAGATCCTTTGCCCGGGCTGCGCAGCTATGCCGGTGTTTGTTGCTACAAGCAGAAACCAAAACTATTCCATCAAACCAGAGGGCCACATCGCCCAATTTGCGCTGAATCACACCCTGAAGGATGCGCAGATTATATACGCTCTTCCTGTTTGATGAAAGACCGCGTTTGTTATTGGGAGACGCAATAAGAAGGGCCAATCGAGCGATGTTGTTCTAAGGAATCTCTGAAAAAGTCCCCTCTTCCCTGGTGGGAGAGGGTTATGGTGTGGGGGATTCTCCCGGCAGCAACCTGTTATCCCCTTCCTGACCTTTCCCCATCGAGGGGGTAGGGACTTGTTCAGAGGTTCCCTAACCTGCGGCGGCCCATCGTGGCATGGCCTGGATTCGGACACTGGCCACCAGGTAGAAGGAGTCGTTCAATCTGCGAATCTCCAGTTCGCGAAATTCGCTGTCCACCTCCAGGTGGCGGGAAATGGCCGCCAGCACGTCCCGCTCCAGCGAGTCGACAACTGCCGGGCTGAGCAGGTCATACCGGTCCCGGCTCAATGCCGCGTTGAGCCGATTCTTGGCGATGCTCCTGGTGTTGTCCGGGGCATCCCTTGCGTCGTTGGGTGTCCTGGCTCGCAGGAGTTTGCTAAGCATGGGTGTACTCGCTTCGGTTGATGCCCATCAGGTACCTGACCCGGTCCATCAACCCGGATTTTGGCTCCAAATCCATAAGCGGGACATCATCCCCGTCGATGCGGGCGGCAATTCGGGCAAACGCCAGGCCGGAAGGGGCCTTCTTGTCGTGGATGACGGGAACGCCCTGGTTGGTAGCCGTAATCAACCGGTCGTCGGCGGGCACCA
>JAJEDS010000019.1 GCA_022821365.1 Dehalococcoidia bacterium
GCTGATCAATAACCAGGGGGCATTTTCCCTGAGCAACAGAAAGGAGGTGGGTCAATTTTAAGTTGGCGATCCTTACCGCCAATGTAAAGTGGGTCAATTCTAAATTGGCGAAAACGCTCAAAATTAAGTTGGCGTTGACAAGCGTAAAGCAGTCGAGCCTTTTCCATCTCAGCGCAGAGAAATATAGGGGCGAAATGACGGCGGGCTGATCCCAGGACCGGATCAGCCCGCTTTGCATTGGCCCCGAGTAGGGGATGAAGCCTGTTCTTCGTCACGCTTCCAGTTTCAGCAGAATTGGTCGAATCTTCGTATTCCAGTAGTCATCGTCCCCCGCCTGGCGCAGTTCTTCCACCAGTTTCGCCATGTCATCTCCCAGGGCCTGGCCTAACTCGGCGGCGGTGCGGTCGCCGGCCAGGGCCGTAACCGCCTCCCTCAGTCGCATCACGTACTCCGCAACTTCGTAAGCCGCCCGGTCCGAGGCCGAACGAGTCTGGAGGGCCTCCAGCTTTTCCAGCCACTCCAGGCCTCTTTCGGCATCGTCAAACATATCATCCAGAGAAGTAGTAGTAGTCAAAGCCAAACCTCCATTTTTGGTCACCCGGCCCGACGGGGAGAGCGGCAGGACAGGAACGGGATTCCAGGCTTCCGCTGCGCCCGGCGCTAGAAACTGGTATGTATTGCAGTATAAGTATACATCCCCTTCTACTTTGTCGCCGACCAGCGACCGTGCCGAGAATGACCGCGCGGCCTCCATCACCGAGGGAACTGCCCCATCGCGTTTTTGGTGCAACGCGCAGGGCGTATAATGCCCCCAAAACTCCGGGGGTGCCGCCATGGACGTGCAGAAACTGCGAGAAGAGATTCCGGTACTGGCCAACGTAACTTATCTGAACACCGGCTGGTCCGGCCCGCCGCCGCAACGGGTGGCCCAGGCCCTGAAGGACCGCATTGACCTGGAACTGAACGAGGGCCCCACGTCGCGGCCCGTCCAGGAGCAGGGGCGCAAGACCCAGGCCCAGGCCTGCCAGGCCGCGGCCCGGCTGTTTAACGCCGATGTTGAGGACGTGCTGGTAACCCGCAACACCACCGAGGGGCTTAACATCGTTCTCAGCGGCCTGGACTGGCAGGCGGGGGATGAAATCATCACCTGCAACCTGGAACACGGGTCCGTCTTGTTGACCAGCCTGGCCACCGCAAAGCGTTACGACCTTAAGGTTCGGGTGGTGGACCTGGACCCCCACGACTCCCTCGAGACCATACTGGGCAAGTTTGAGGCCGCCTTTACGCCCCGTACCCGCATGATTTTCGTCAGCCACGTCGAATATTCCACCGGCCTTCGCATGCCCGCACCGGAGCTTACCCGGCTGGCCCACGACCGGGGGGCCTACATTATGCTGGACGGCGCCCAGACAGGGGGCCACCTTCATCTGGATATGGCGGCCGAGGGGTTCGACTTCTATTCCATCCCCGGCCAGAAGTGGGTGCTGGGCTACGAGGGTGTGGGCGCCCTGTACATCCGCCGCGACCTGCTGGAGCGAGTGCACCTGGCCCACTCCGGCGGCCACGCCATTGTGCAGCCCGTGGACTACGACAATGTCCAGCTAAACTCCGCCGACATGGAGAAGTTCCACGGCGGCTCATCCAGCGTGCCCTTGCAAGCCGCCTTCGTGGAGGCGGTCAGCTTCATCGAGGAGGTGGGCATCGGCGAAATAGAGGACCGCAACCGCAATCTGGCCGCCCGGTTCAAGGAGCAACTGGTGAACATCCCCGGCGTCCACATCTACTCCCCCATGGAACCGGGACTGTCCTCGGGACTGGTGTCCTTCTCCCTGGCCGGCTGGGAACCGCCGGCCGCGGTGGCGCGCCTGTGGGACGACCACCGCATCGTGGTAAGGCAGGTGGGCTATCCTCCCGGAATACGGGCCTCCCTCCACTTCTTCAACACCGAGGACGAGGTGGACATGCTGGCCCAGGCCATGAGGGGTCTGGCGTAGGCGGACGGAGTGCTGGCTGGCTTTCGTTGACCGTTCATGGTGAGCCTGTCGAACCACGGGCTGCTTGAACAAAGGTCCTTCGACAGGCTCAGGACGAGCGGAAGAGATTGTCAGCCTACTGGCCGTAGACCTTCAAAATACCTCCTTGGGTTCTCAATCATCATCCGGTCAACCACGCTTTGCGGCACTCCCGCGTCCATCAGCCGGGGGATGACGGCCCGGCTCAGCCACAAGTAGCCGTCCGGGTTCTGGTCCCGGGTGGGCATGCCGGGGGAGCCGATGCGGGACAGGACGATGTTCCAGTCGTGGGACAGCATCATGTTGGCGTCCAGGCCCTCGTCCAGCCGTTCCTTCAGGTAGTCGGTGCGGTCCTGCCAGGAGGGCAGGTTGGGGCGGCCAAAGGGGTTGTTGATGTCCCAGCCCAGCCACACGCCCAGGCGGGCCAGTTCGTGGTGGTAGTCCGGGTCCAGGGTGTTGTTCAGGTGGCCCACGTATATGTTGTGAGGTTCGACGCCCTCTTCCATCAGGATACGCACCTGCTCCTCGCCAATGCGCGACTCGGCCGGGGTGTGGGTGGTGACGGGCACCCCGGTGCGCAGGTGGGTCCGGGCCGATGCCCGCAGCATCAACTCCTCCTGCTCGGTTATCGGGTCGCTGGTGGCCACCTTGATAATGCCGGCTCGAATGCCCGTACCTTCTATCCCTTGCTCAATCTCCCGGACCCACAGGTCGGCGATAAAGTCCTTGTCCCGGCCCCAGAAGCTGCGGGGCACGTCCAGCCAGCAGCCGGTACAGCAGATGAACTGCACCCCGGTCCGCACCGACACTTCCTTCATCAGCGCAACGTCGCGCCCCAGGTCAAGCGGCGAAACCTCCACCACCGTGTCCACGCCTCCGGCCTTGGCCTGACTGAAGGATTCCACGGCCATATCCAGGCATTCGTCCCGCTGCTCCAGTTCATAGTAGGTCTGCCGTATGCCGGCGGAGGAATCAATCAGGTGTTCGTGGGGCAGGGTGAACCCCAGGTTTGCCGTGTCCAGGGGCCCCAGCACCGAGTTGATGGTTGCCATGCAACACCTCCCTATGGAAAACCGATTTTAAGGTACCTCAATCCGGCAGAGTTCGTGAATTAACCGGATTATACAGGCGTGAAACCTTTTCCGCGGTGATAGAATCGACGAATTACCGCAGGCTAAACTGAATTACCCCAATTCAGGGCCAGGGAGGAACAAAATGCCCCTCCACTTCAGCGAGCAGGAACTGGCCGAACGAAGACGGAAGGTAGCAGCCGAACTGCAAAGCAGAGGGCTGACAGCCCTGCTGATCTTCCGGCAGGAAAGCATGTACTACCTGACCGGGTACGACACCACCGGCTATTCCCAGTTCCAGTGCCTTTACCTGGGAGCCGACGGCAGCCTGGTCTTACTGACCCGGTCCGCCGACCTGCGGCAGGCCCGTTTGACGTCAGTCATCGAGGACATCCGCATCTGGGTGGACAGCGCTGACAGCAACCCGGGCCAGGATTTGTGGCAAATCCTGGAAGAGCGGGGATGCCGCGGCCAACGGGTTGGCGTGGAAATGGAAGCCTGGTGTTTGACCGCCGCCCGGTGGGAGCAGGTGAAGGCCGCAACTGCCGGCCGCTGCGAGCTGGAGGACTGCTCGGAACTGGTGAGCCAATTCCGGCTGGTCAAAAGCGACGCCGAACTGGAGTACGTCCGCCGGGCCGCTGTACTGGCCGACGATGCCCTGGCGGAAGCCCAACGGCTGGCCAGGCCGGGCACACCGGAACAGGAGGTGCTGGCGGGGATGACGTCGGCGGTCTTCAGGGGCGGGGGCGACTATGCCGCATCCAGAAACATTATCGGGTCGGGGGACATCGCGTTGATGGTGTGAACTTTACCGGCTACCGAACCCTGGAGGCCAATGACCAGCTTCAGCTGGAGTTCGGCGGGGCCTACCGCCACTACCATTCCTGCCTGATGCGGACGATCCTTACCGGAGAAGCCAGCCCTCAGCAGGTTGCCATGCACGCCGCCTGCTGCGATGCCCTCCAGGCCTGCAAGGAGGCGGCCCGCCCAGGTTCCACCTTCGGCGACATTTTCACTGCCCACGCCGACGCCCTGGACCGCGCCGGCTTCGGCGAACACCGCCTGAACGCCTGCGGCTACAGCCTGGGCGCCCTGTACCCGCCCACCTGGATGGACTGGCCAATGATCTTCCGGGACAATCCCATAGTCGTGCAGCCCAACATGGTCATCTTCATGCACATGATCCTGCTGGACTGGGACCGCAAGCTGGCCATGTCGGTGGGCGACACGGTACTGGTTACCTCCGACGGGTGTGAAACCCTAACCAGGATGGGGACGGACCTGGTGGTGAACTGATAGCTTGGGGAGCGGGTGATTGCTCCGTTCCTGGCGCCGTTGTGAGCGAAGCAGCTTGTATGTCATCTTGGGCGAAGCCGAAGGATTCGAAATCTCTGCCTCCTGCCAGGGCGATCGCATTTGAAGACTTTTCTTAACCATAGAGGCGTAGAGTACCCGAAGGAGCGCAGAGATTCTCCGTGCAACTCCGTGCTCTCTGTGCCTCTGTGTTGAGAAACGAGCTGGAATAAAGGAGTTTGAACCGAACGATCTAATTGAAGTGCGGTTGCCCTGTGCCTCTAGCCACGTTCCGGTGCGTCAAACCGTAGAAGCCTGTATCATAGCGATCAAGAACCTCTAATCCGGCAAAATGTAGAAGGCGGAGCAATTGCCAGATCCGACACCATCCAGGACCGGCCAAAACCACCGACAAGGAGCACAACCTATGACTACCACGGAACAGCAGTCCACCCTCAAGCCCTACGTAGTCCACGCAGTAGGCGACGCCTCAGAAACGATCCAGACCCCCGGCATGGTTCGCCAGCCGGCCGTCAACCCCGGCAAGGGCGACACCACCAAAATCTGGATGGGCAAGGTTACCGCGGCTCCCCTGGAAAAGGGCCCGCCCCACACCCACCTGGAGGCCGAGACCGCCGCCTACGTGCTCCAGGGCCGGGTGCGCGTCTGGTTCGGCGACAATCTCGAGGAATGGATCGAGGCCGGCCCCGGCGACTTCCTCTTCGTGCCCTCGCATACTCCCCACATTGAGGAGAACCCCTACGAGGAGGAGATGGTGGCCATCCTGTGCCGGGCGCCGGACAACATCGTCCAGAACCTTTAGTCCTTCAGGTGCCTGGCGAAGAACTCCACCGTAGCCGGCCACGACGCCCGGGCAGCCTCCTCGTGGTACCTGGCCGGCTGGGTATGGTCCAAAAAGGCGTGGCCGGCCCCCTCGTAGGTACGGAAGTCATGCTCTTTGCCCAACCGGGTCAGTTCGGCGTCCAACCTGGCCATGTCCTCCGGCGAGGGATTGACGTCCACCGCCCCAAAATGGAAAAGCAGGGGACAGCCGATCCCCTCGGCCAGGTCAAAGGGCGTGGCGGTGGCGTTGCCAACGCTGGCCATTATGTTGCCCCCGTAGTAGGGTACGGCCGCCCGGTAGTGGGTATTGGTGGCCGCCGAAAGCCACGCTATCCGGCCGCCGGAGCAGAACCCGATAATCCCGATGCGGTTCCCGTCAATGGCCGGATGGTTCCGCAGAAAATCCACCGTGGCGTTCATATCGGCGACGGTCTCCACGTCGTTCAGGAACTGGCCGGCCGCCTGTCCCCCGGCCAGCGCCTCCGCCGGCACCCGGTGAAACCGGTTCGGGGCGACAGCCGCATAACCTTCCTCCGCCAGCCGATCTGCAATGCTCTGGGTAAACTCCCCCACGCCGCTGGCCGGGTGGGCCACCACGACGGCCGGGAAGGGCCCCGATCCGGACGGCACGCTGGCGTACAAGTCCATTTCCAGACTATCTACTTCTACCTTCTCCCAGAATGACGGCATGACGTTAGCCTCCTTACAAAGTTCTTGTCAAAGGGGATCACAGGCGGCGTGGATCGTTAAAGAATGACGGGTCGCCTCTTTGGGCTGCTCTAGTTTCCGCCCGGTTGAAGGTTTCCCTGCGGTGGCTGGCGCCACCCAGCACCACGCCCAGCAACACCGGCGAGGCAAAAAGGGTAATGATCAGCGCGTACATGAAATGCAGGAATATGAAAGCCAGCACTATTGCGGGAACCAGGATTCCTACCGTTCCCAGGACAAGAACCGCCCTTTTCTTGCCGTGCATGCCGCTCCACCTCCGCTTTGTATTTCCCCTTGAAAGGCCGCGCCGTTGAAACATGACAAGTTCTAACCAAGATGATAAGCACTGATGCCGATTGGGTCTAGTATCCCTGCTTGCCAACAAGCCAATGCCCACCGGAATCTTACAGGCAGGATATAATTGTTACGCCGTTCTGCTCTATATTGCCACTTACCCCGCCAAGTACAACTAATGAACAATATGGAAGTAATTGACTCCAGAATAAGAACCTCGGACCCCAACTTTACCGACAACCGGAACCGCATGGAGGCCCTGGTAAGCGAGTTGAAGGAGCGGCTGGCTCAGGCACGCCGGGGCGGCGGGCAGTCGGCCGTGGACCTGCACCGCAGTCGGGGCAAACTGCTGGCCCGGGAGCGGATCGACACCCTGGTGGACCCCAACACACCCTTCCTGGAACTCAGTCCCCTGGCCGCCTGGGACATGTACGACGGGGAAGTAGCCTCCGCCGGCATCGTTACCGGCATCGGAGTAATCCACGGCAAAGAAGTGGTCATCGTCGCCAACGACGCCACGGTCAGGGGCGGCGCCTACTATCCCATCACCGTCAAGAAGCACCTGCGCGCCCAGGAAATCGCCCTGGAAAACCACCTGCCCTGCATCTACCTGGTGGACTCCGGCGGGGCGTTTCTGCCATTGCAGGCGGAGGTCTTCCCCGACCGGGACCACTTCGGCCGCATCTTCTACAACCAGGCGCGGATGTCGGCCCTGGGCATTCCCCAGGTGGCGGTGGTCATGGGTTCCTGCACCGCCGGCGGCGCCTACATCCCAGCCATGAGCGACGAAGTGGTGATGGTGAGGCAGCAGGGTACCATCTTTCTTGGCGGCCCACCCCTGGTGCGAGCGGCAACGGGCGAGGAAGTAGACCCGGAAACCCTGGGCGGTGCCGACGTCCACACCCGCGTCTCCGGCGTGGCCGACCACCTGGCCGCCGACGATTACGACGCCCTGGCCATCACCCGCAACATCGTGGAGAACTTCGTCCGGCGCAGCGAGCCGCCATTCCAGGCAACAACGCCGGAACCTCCGGCCCACGACCCGGCCGAACTCTACGGCATAGTCTCCCCGGACAACCGCCGCCAGTATGACGTGCGGGAGGTGATCGCCCGCATCGTGGACGGGAGTCGCTTCCACGAGTTCAAGGCCGCCTACGGAGAGACCCTGGTCTGCGGCTTTGCCCGCGTCTGGGGCTATCCGGTGGGCGTGGTGGCCAACAACGGCGTTCTCTTCTCCGAAAGCGCGCTGAAGGGCACCCACTTCATCGAGTTGTGCAGCCAGCGGGGCATCCCCCTGCTCTTCCTGCAGAATATCACCGGCTTTATGGTGGGCAGCCAGTACGAATCGGGGGGCATAGCCAAGGACGGCGCCAAGATGGTTATGGCCGTTACCAACGCCGCCGTTCCCAAGTTCACCGTCATAATCGGCAGTTCCTTCGGCGCGGGCAACTACGGCATGTGCGGCCGGGCCTACCAGCCCCGCTTCCTGTGGACCTGGCCCAACTCCCGCATATCGGTAATGGGCGGGCAGCAGGCGGCGGAAGTGCTGCTCACCGTCCGTCTCCAGCAGCTGGAACGCCAGGGCCGCACCATGGAGCAAGGGGATCGGGACGCCCTGCAGCGCCCTATCCTGGAAAAATACGAGGTGGAAAGCGACCCCTACTACGGCACCGCCCGCCTGTGGGACGACGGCATCATCGACCTGGTGGATACGCGGGACATGGTTGGCCTGGGCATCGCCGCATCCCTGAACGCGCCTTTTCCCGAACGCAGCCAGGGCGTGTTCAGGATGTAATGGATATCCGGTTCCCCCATTCGTGTCCCTTCGCGCTCTTCGTGGATAAAAACGGAAAGGAGACCACCCCTGGATGACGGCGAGGTACAGGTGAACAATCCCGTGCTCAATCACCCTGCAATTTTCCCCAAGGTCCTGGTAGCCAACCGAGGCGAAATAGCTGTCCGCATTAACCGGACTCTGCGTGCCATGGGCATCGCTCCGGTGGCGGTCTATTCGACTCCCGATGGCGGCGCTCCCCACGTCGCCACGGCGGAATATTCCGTCGCCCTGCCGGGCAACACCGCCGAAGAAACCTACCTGGACATCCCGCGAATCATCCAGGCCGCCTTGGACATCGGCGCCGGGGCCATCCACCCCGGCTATGGCTTCCTTTCCGAGAATCCCCGTTTCGCCCGGGCCTGCCAGGATGCCGGGATTACCTTCATTGGCCCGTCGCCAGAGAGCATGGAGGCCCTGGGAGACAAGCTGCACTCCAAGACCATCGCCCGGGCCGCCGGGGCGCCCGTGGTGCCCAGTTCCGCCGTCTGCACACCAAGGGACAGGGAGTCCAGCCAGTTCGTGGAGCAGTGGGGCTTGCCCGTTATGGTCAAGGCTGCCGGCGGCGGCGGCGGACGGGGCATGCGCCTGGTCCACGACCGCAACGACCTGGATGCGGCCCTGGAGTCTGCCGGGCGGGAGGCCCGGGCCGCTTTTGGCGACGGCCGGGTATTCCTGGAGCGCTACGTTCCCAACCCCCGCCACGTGGAGGTGCAGGTGCTGGCCGATGCCGACGGGCACACCATCCACCTGGGCGAACGGGAATGCAGCATTCAGCGCCGCCACCAGAAGATCATCGAGGAGTCTCCATCACCGGCCCTGTCGCCTGACCTGCGCCGCCGAATAAGCGAGGCAGCGGTGGCCGTGGCCCGGGGAGCCGGCTATGTCAACGCCGGCACGGTGGAGTTTCTGTTGGATTCGCAGCGGGGAAATTTCTACTTCCTGGAGATGAACGCCCGCCTTCAGGTGGAACACCCGGTAACCGAAGAAGTGCTGGGGTTGGACATGGTGGAGTGGCAGGTACGCATCGCCGCCGGTGAATCCCTTACACTGCGGCAGTCCGACATCCAGCCCCGGGGCCACGCCATTGAGGCCCGCATCTACGCCGAAGACCCTTATAACGACTTCGCCCCATCCACCGGCACGCTGCTGCGCTGGCGGCCCCCGGGCGGGCCCGGCCTGCGCCTGGACAGCGGCGTTGCCCAGGGCCAGGAAGTCTCCATCTACTACGACCCCATGCTGGCAAAACTGGTTGCCTGGGGGCCGGACCGTGAATCGAGCCTGCGCCGCCTGGAGGTCGCCCTGTCCCAATTCCAGGTCCTGGGCATGGTGACCAACATCCCCCTGCTGCGGTCGGTATTAGCCCGCCCCCAGTTTCAAAGTGGCGACTATGACACCGGCTTCCTGGAGTGGAACCCGGCGGCAACCGTCCCAGCCCCAGGGGCAGAGACCCGTAACCTGGCCCGCGCCCTTGCTGCCTGGGCGGCTGCCCAACCTTCCGTCCCCAGCCCTTCGCTACCCGCGGCTCAGGGTCCGGCCCCCTCCAGCCCCTGGCACTCCACCGGCGGCCGGAGGCTGCCATGAACCGGAACCCCGGACGGCTGGAGATGATTTACCCGGCGGCAGCAGAGGCCCTTACATGCCGGGTGACGGAAGAGGACGACAGCTTCATCTTCCACCTGGACGAAGGGCGGGATGAAGGCTCCCCACAATCCCTTGCGCTCCAAATCGAGGCAGCGCAGGACGGGGAGGGACTGTGCCGTACCGAGTCTGGCCGCATCCATCCCTTTGCCTGGGCCTGGGTTGGCCCCCAGCTTCACCTGTGGCTGGAAGGCGACCTGTTCATCTTCCAGCGCGAGGACAGCCGCCGCCTTGGCAGGAGCGCCGGCGATACCGAACCCGGGGATGTCCTGGCGCCCATGCCTGGCGCCGTGCTTGAAGTTCTGGTCCGAGAGGGGGAAAGGGTCGAACGCAACCAAACGGTGGTGTTGCTGGAATCCATGAAGATGGAACTGGCCATCACTGCGCCCGGCAACGCCATCGTCCGTCGGATTGCTGTCCAGCCCGGCCAGCAGGTTGAGCGGGGAATGCGCCTCCTGGAACTGGCCTCCGACGGTGATGCCAGCCCAGGCTAGCGCCTCGCCCCTGGGAAAAGGTATCAGGGTCTGCCCGGTACCCTGGGCAATCGCATTGAACCAGAAAGACCGGTGCGCCCACACTTATCCCGGCCTGTTTCTCACCACAGAGACACAG
>JAJEDS010000374.1 GCA_022821365.1 Dehalococcoidia bacterium
CTGCTGGTCTGGGTCATAGGGAAGGTAGGTCTTGCTCATCGTGGGACCTCCGTCTCCAGGTGCCCCCTCATCATACACCCATTCCTTCACGCAACCTGTTTCTCGGACAGACTGCTAGGTAAGATAGTGACTGCCCAGTACGAGGGCGACCAGCTTGTCATCACAAGGGACCGCGTTAATTCTTTGCCTGAGTATTTTGGCAGATTTCCCGTCCGGGAAGATGGGCAATTTCTCGTAGATTTGATACATACGATCCCAGCCATCGATTTTGGCCGAGGAATACCTGAGATTGAGGAAATAGAAACTTTCGTGATGCCTGGGTTGGAAGCCGGGCCAGACGAGGTATTGGACGAGTAAAGGGATTGCAGTCAATCTTGCCGTTGATTCAGCAGGTGAAATGAGAAAGTACGCATATCTGGCTCTGTTTCCCTTATTGCTAGTGGTTCTGGCGTGTGATGGCGTAGCGACGCCAACTGCCGAAACTCCAACCGTCAGTCCCTATCCCACCCCGACCTCCAGGCCAACCACCAGTACGCCAATGCCAACAGCAACTCCCGCTCCAAACTTGCGGGAGACCCAACCTATCCAGCCGACCGCAGCATCCCCTCGACAGCAAAGCCGAAGCTGTTGTAAGTTTTGTTCAAAGGGGAAACCCTGTGGGGACAGTTGCATCGCCCGAAACAAGACCTGCCACAAGGGGCCGGGATGCGCCTGTTAACAGTCTGCGAGTGGAAATTCAGCGTCCCCGGGTCTCTCTCTTTCGCCAAAAACCATGGCCCCGCCGGACTTTCAGGTTTTCGCGGACGCGACATTGGCAGGCCACTCCGAGAACGGGTATCTTTCCCAGAAAACTAACCTCACTGCAACTCTGCCCATTCGGTCAGGAATTGCCGGAGCGGAGCGGCTATTACAGTTGCCAGAAGGAACCAAACGCTGCGAGAGAAATGTTGGACCAGTTCGGCCCGAGCTGGAGCATTGGGGGAATGGCTGCCGCCACCAGCATGGTCGGCAACCCCCATACGGCCATAAAAAGTGCCTGGGTCCCTGCTCCACTGACCCGACAACCCGTGAGACGCTGGGCCAATCTTTGTGTCCAGATAGCTATTGGCGCCCAAAATACGCCGCTCAACAAGACAGCGATCACGGGCAACAACAGGACATCCCACGGGGCATCATATTGAATTATCGCCACCGGCCAATAGACCATAAAGACTGCGGCGGACAAGAACAAACCCGCCCACAGGAACCAGTTGCCTCTAAGCATGGCCCACAGGGTTGCAATCAACACAGGGCAACCTCCCATGACGAGCGAAAGATGCGGAATCAGGAACCACATATCCCACTTGGCGGCCAACCCAATAAGGAAGCCCATCCAGATAAGTGCCACCAGCATCCAGGTCTCGAACTTCTTAGGCGGCAATATATGTTGGTTTCTTGCCGGGTCAGGGAAGGGCGACGCCAACACCATAATGCCCACAAGTATAGTCATGGACACCTGGGCGCGCAGGCTGGGGAAGCTGTCCGTGTACCAGGTCAAAACCAGGGCGGGGGCGCAAATGCCAAACAGGACCATGGCAACGCCGGGGACTCGAATCCAGATTGCCGTCCTTGCCACCTTGAACCTGGCATTCATACGAGCCAGATTCCCGTCAGGGCGCCGGCCACCAGCGTCACCAACACAACTATGGTCTGAATCACAACAGGGCCTCCGCGGTCGAACCGGCGGAGGCCCCTGGCTGTTGACAGATTTCAACTAAGGGTGGTATCTTCTAGCTGCTTTTGGGCTTTCCGATACCCCGCCGTCAGAGACCTTGCAAATGGTCCCCACCATTGCAGGGCCTTTGTCGTTTATTCAACTGCGGTAGCCAGCTTACCGGGAATTTCTACCGGGGTCAAATGCCCCGTCAGTGCTTCCCCCTGAACTTTCTCTTTCCCCAATAGGCATGACCGCTCTCACGGGGTTTTGGAGGTTTTGGTCGCCCCGCATTGGAGGGCCGACCCGACCGGCGACCCGGCCGGCGGCGAGTTTCTGTGGCGACATTGCTTCCGGATTCCTGCCTCCCCCCGCCTACTTCGGTTATCTCACCGATGCCAGACACTACTGGAGTTGGACCCGAAGGGTTTCTTGGCCTGTGCGCAGGGTTGTTGCCCCTGCCGTCGTCGTCCGGTCGCCGGTATCCGTAGTTGGGCGAAAACCCCGCCGGGGAAGTCACACCACAGGGAAAGCGGTCCAGGATGGCCCGACGCTGCGCCGGTCGCAGGTCCCGCAGGCCGTATCCCATCAGGCGGGCAATTCTAATCTGGTCGGACTCAGACCTGGGCGTGTAGGCGGACGGTCCCGCAGGGACGCCAGCAGTTCTACCAGTTCCTCGGCGTCGAACCAAACCGCTTCCACATCATCCCAAGTTTCTTCGTTCTCATAGAAATTGGTGTGCATGGATTCAACACTCCGAAAGAGCAGGCGGATTCTGTCGTCGCGTGTCTCCCGGTAGAGTTGCCAGGCTATGTCCCGTAGATGCCCGTGGGAGTCATTGGCCCATCCCCTGTCTTCCGCCAGAGATTTCAACTGGTGGGCAACGGCGGCCCAAATCTTTTCGGACGCCTGTAGCCGGTTGCCTTTCTCAATTTCAATGACCGAATGCTCCCGGAAACGCTGGCTGATGGCGGCGTGGGCCGCTTCCCCGCTATCTCCGGGTTCCGGCAGGGGTGTTTCCGGTACTTTCTGCGTTGTCATTTTCGTATCATCCTTGCAGATGGGACTTCCACAAGTGTAGCACTTTCCTCTTTTTACGCCACCTTCCTGACCATCCACCGCATCCCGTCCAGTTCTCCCTGCAGTACCTTCACCAATGCTGTAGCCTGGAACGTCAGGACCGACATCATGCTGTGCAGTTGGATGGATTTCAGGCCCCGGACACAGTGGGCTTCCAACCTCCTGGACTCCTTCAAGGTTTTGAACAGGCGCTCCACGCTCCACCGCTTCGCATAAAACCCTTTCCATTCCTCACTGTTGCGCCTGGTTGTCGGCCCCAGTATCCGCATCAATTCCGGTGACACTGTTGGGTCCTCCGCGTAAACGGTGTCGCAATGGCGAATGCCTCCCTGCTTCGATTCCTTCAAGGGGCAACCTTCGCTCCGGCACCGATAGACGTACTCTCCAGCCGGCGTCGTCCCTATGAATTCCATCGGCACGTTCCCGACACAGAGGGGCAGCAGGTCCTTGTTGTAAACGCCATCATAGAGGCCGTCGTGGGCCGTAGGTTTGCGAATGTGAATGATCGGGTCCACCTTCTTGTCGTGCAGATACTTGAAGTTGTCGGCGGCATCGTATCCCCGGTCCGCCATGGCGACCGCCGGCTTGAACCAGTCATATCGGTCGTAAGCCTGGTTCATAATGCAGGGTAGCTCAGGGGAGTCGCTTTCGTTCCCAGGCGTAACCTTGAAGGCCAGGGGCAGGCCATACTTCGCGTCCGCAACCATGTGGACCTTGTACCCGAAAAAGAACTCCGTACCTTCCTTGCTCTTGGACTTGGCCGAGTGCTTGACGCCCCAGGCCGCGTCCGGGTCGCTGGGCAAGCAACCTTCTTTGGCCTTGTTGGGGTTGGAATGGGTGCGAACTGCCGTGGCGTCAATGGCTACTTCTTGGCCCAGGGACGGCAGTAAGTCCTTCAGTGCTGAAGTCAGTTCGATAAAGCAGTCCTCCACCAGGTCAGCATGGTCGGACAGGCGCTGAATGAATCGGTTAAACGTCCTGCGGCCCGGCAACTGTTCGCCGAAGCCGCAAATGTCCCGCAGGGCGGGGTTGACCTGCAGTTGGCGTATCAGGGCATTTGTGTGGGGGACGTGCAGGAGAAATGCACAGGCGTAGGCCCGCCACATTACTCGCTGGTCGTAGCCTGGCCTGCCCGTGGGCCGGTAGGAGTCCAGCGTGGCTACAATGTCGTCATCCGGTAGCACGTCCAATGTAGCGCGCAGGTCAGCGAGGGGGTCGGACGATGAGTAGGTTGTACGGCGGGACGTCGATGGGGTACGATGTGTGTAGGCCATCCGGGACCTTCCTTCCCTGATGGTATCAGGCACCGCCGCCGGGTTGCCGCCCAGGGCGGTGTCGCTTTGTGTTGTGCTGCCAGTATAGCCTAACCGAAGGCTCTCTGCCAGATGCAGCGCGTCAGTAGATGGCGTGAAGGGCAGTCGCAGTTGGATTCCGCCCAAGACCGGCTGGCCCCGGGAGTTGATTAGACGGGCATTTTGGGATAGCATGGGGATCGTCCTTTGGCGAGGATGCCAGGAATCGAACCTGGACGGTGCGGATTGGAAGCCCCGCCGTGCGCCACGCCATCCCCGTTTTGGTTTGAACCGGCGAGAGACTTTTGGTAGGGTGCGTCTCGCCGGTTTGCTTTTGAACATCCCATTCTATGCACATCCCGAACCATCCGGGAATGCCGGGGAAATCATAATGGGCCCCATTAGGTTTAATTGACCTAGATATACATAGGGTTATGCAATACGAGGTCATAGCCACAGAAGTGGGCAAACTGGCAGGATAAATCGGTTTATCACCCGGACATCCTTGACATTATTCTGACTCCAGATAATATCCGACTTGACCTCAAACCCGGCGGCGTGGATACCTTGAACCACCCAACCTCCTGGCGTACACTGAAGCGACAAAGTCCAGAGTCTTGAGAGGTAGATGTGTCGGAACTGATCGGCCCGAAGGACCTGACTGCCGAAGAACGCCAGGAACTTGCGGAGCGGCTGGGGGTCTCGGAAGAAACCCTGTTGAATGACCCGCGCTTTGACCCCGCCAATTACGAGGAAGGCGATCACTCCAAGGCGATGCTCCGTGGGTCCATGTCGCTGGCCCGGATGTTGACGGCCTTGCAGGAGAAACGTAAAGTAAAGTAGTGCGGTCAGTGAATATGAAGGAAACGACGAAGGGGCAGGTAAGATACCTGCCCCTCAGCTTTAGGATGGTCTCAAACCAACAAGATTAACCTCGTGCCCGATAGTCCTCTGGAAGAGCGAACCTGATGGTCCCTCCACCTATGTTTGGAATTTCGCGGGGGTCGTCTGGAACAAAAATTTCTGCCCTCGTAGCATTCACCGGACGTTCAGGAGAATACATCTCAATAATTTCACACATCACTCGTGCTTCTGGCCAATCATGCTTCTGCTTGCTGCCTCTGCTAATATCCCCGAAAGTAACCACTTGGTAGTCGGGATACTTCCATTTCAACCAGGCTTTTGCCCCATATAATAATGTCTGCCGATTGGCCTCGGTGCCTATGGCGTCAGACAATTCCAAATGAAGTCCCAATTCGTTGAGGCCGATATCACAAGGAGCAAGGCCATTATTTCTGAAGTTGACACTATGCGATGTGGATTCCATGTCATCCGGATCAAGGAATCTAACGCAAACAGCTAAGAATCCTCTTAACAAGCCTTGATGTGGGTCTGAGCCGGCGGTAAAGGTCGGAATCCGCTGTTTGGGGCTTCTTGGAAGACGTTCAGACCCCTGTCTTTCGCCCCTTGCCCTGCTCCTAGGGAGTTGGCAGGGGCCTGAATGCGGGTCAGGA
>JAJEDS010000218.1 GCA_022821365.1 Dehalococcoidia bacterium
TGTACAGCAACAGGTACCACTTTTACGCCAGTAGCTTGCCCCGGAGGGAAAGCATGATATAACCCGCCCTCTTCTTCGGTCAGGCCCCGACTGATTATTTGCCAACAGCAACGATTCGCCAACCCCGTGCTATACTTCCCCCCAATTCAACCGGAAAGGAGAATGCCATGACCACACCGGACAATGACCGCTTTTCCCGTTCCTTCACCATTCAGGGGGATGCCATGACCCTGGACGGGATGAAGAAACAGGCAGAGGCCCGGGGGTTCACTATCATGTGCGACAAGGGCCCGCCTATGGGCGACAATACGGCGCCGTCCCCCATGACCTACTTTGCGGTGGCCATCCTGTTTTGAGAAATGACCCAGCTTGAGCGGTACGCTCAAATGATGAAAGTGGAAATGGGCCAGATCAAGGCTAATATCGGTTACACCGTGTCGGCCGAGGGTTCGGTGCTTCGGCAGACCATCCAGGCCAAGGCCGACAAGATTGCTATTCATTACGATGTGGAATCCAGTGATTCCCCCGAGCGGGTGGCCGGCGTGATGCGGAATGCCAGGAATGGCTGCTTTGCCCGCCAGTCTTTTGGCAGGCCCGAACTGTTCGAGGACACCATCAACCTGAACGGGCAGCCTTTCAACCTGGAAGACTACCCGGCGCCGAATAGTTAGCAAACTACAGATTGTCAGCCGGATAATACATCCAACTAAATGTATTGTGCGTAGTATATAGTGTCAGGGGTTTTAGAGTTTCCAGCCTTCCACCCCCTTGGACTCCAGGGCCCCTGGCACATACGGATGCAAGCCGACCGACCCGTTCTCAAATCCGGTTCAGGCAGTTGGTGGCACTCTACCGGGGCTAGTGCAGGTTGAGGGGACAGGTGAAGTGGTAGAGCACGGTCCAGGCTGGCCGCTGTCCCCAAGGCGGCGTTTACCAGGGACTTAACCAAGAGATGGGGCAAGCTGACCGCGCTGGACAGGGTCTGTCTTGAAGTCCCCGCAGGGCGCCCTCGTGGGTCTCCTGGGACCCAACGGCTCCGGCAAGGCTGCGCTTTTGAATATTCTTGCCGGCTTTATCACTCCCACCTCCAGGGACTTTCGGGGACTTTCAACTGTTGGAAGAACCCGAGAGCCACCCCGCATTGGCCCGTACCGGGTCGCTGGTATCCCGCCCCATTTTCCGGCCCCACCCGGCCCGTCTTGACAACCTTCGATGCCTGCAGGAAATGTACTCCGGGGGACTCCATTCCCAGCAGATAGAGCCGCCGCTGGCGCCAGCAGGGCTGGACGCTACTGCCGGTCGTTGCAAGTTCGGACGACGCTCCACCGGCATAAAGCAGCGCCAGGGCATCGCCGCTGCTCTTCTCGGCAACCCCGACTTGTTTTGCTTCCGGACTAACTCACTTCCGGCCTCGGCCCTGTGGGAACGGAAGAAATTCGAGAGCCGAACATATCCATGGGCAGGCAATCCCGCTTTACCCCCTGGCCGTTCGGAACTGCAAGCACTGTCATGCTGAACGGAGTGAAGAATCTGAACTCCATCCCACAAACCATCTCACGGACCCGCCACCGAGCTTTCGGGAAGGATCCCAGGCCCTTCGGCGAGTTCAGGCCGACATTGACTTCCTGATTGAGTGGCCAGCGACATTAAAACGCGATTGCCCTGGTCAGTTTCCCCTCCTGCTTGGTCTTCTGACTTCACAATTTCTTGACAAAGTTCATTTAGGCTGTTCGCGATTCCCTTTTTTTGCCCATACCGGAAGCGCCAAGGGATCCAACAACCTTTCCCGTCCGTATTTCCCACTAGCCAGGCATTTGAGCATTGCACTGCCAAGGGGTTACGCTTATATCAAAGTCGTTGACACCTAGCTATGCGTGGGATAGTATCAATAGCCGGCGATTCAGAGTTTCAATAGTTTCCCAATAGGCAGGGCATTCTTCCCGCTCAATTCAGGGTGGGGCACGAAGGTTGGAATGCGAGTTCTTTCAGGTCTGGGACGAATACTGACAAGCTGGTTTGTAGCCGGTCCGATCCTGGCCATTCTTGGCATTGCCATTGGTTACGGTCTTTTCTTCTACGCGCTGCCGGCAAAGCCCAAGATTGGTGTCATTGATATTCCCTTCACCGGCATCTCTGAAGACTCCGCAGCAATCATTACTTCGTTTCTTGAATATTCCCGCCGCAACCCCGAGATCAAGGGGGTTGTCATCAAGATGGCGAGCCCTGGCGGCGGGGCGTCTGCCAGCGAGCAGTTGTACCACGAGACCGCCAAGCTGCGCGCAGAGAAGCCCGTCGTAATGGTCATTAACGGCATGATGGCCAGCGGCGGCTACATGATGGCCATGGGCGCTAACCACACCTACGTCAAAACGTCGTCCCTTGTGGGCAATATTGGCGTGGTGGCTGGAACCGGCCCCATCTTCCCACCCCAGATTCCAGAGCAATTTGCCTTCACCGGTCCTTACAAGCTCACCGGGGTCTCCCGCCGGGACTGGATCTCCGACCTCGATATGCTGAAAGAAGCCTTTGTCGAAATGGTGGTGAGAGAACGGGGCGACAAGCTGAAGATCTCCCGCGAGGAAGTTGGAGACGGCAAACTCTATACGGGCATGGAAGCCGTGGCGCTGGGTCTGGTCGACGAAATAGGCAGCGACGCGGAGGCCTACAAGAAGGTGGCGGAACTGGCCGGCATACGGAATTACAGCCTGGTCAACGTTAACGTGGAAGTTAATCGCCTTTTCGTTCAGGACTTGAGGCGAATCTACTCCTCTACTGGCGACGTCAGCGACCCCCTCACGGAGTCCGAGGTCGAACTGCTCAATATTCTGGCAAGCCGCAACTCGCTGCTTGGCCAGGGGGAACCCGCCCAGGCTGCAGACGCTGCAGACTTTCCCGAATCCTTCGAGCAGGTGGAAATAGCGCCTTACCTGGATGGTACCGGCTTCATTAACCGTCCGCTGGAGTATGGCGTCTTCGGTGTACCCACCGAGCAGCAGTTCCCTAACCTGCCCCTGGAAATGAACCGTCCCCAGTTCTATTACCTATACGTAGGAGCCGACCACTAAAGTGTGGAAACTTCTCGTCCTTCCCGTTTTCCTGGTTGCCTTTCTTCTGGCGGCGTTCCTGGTATTCTATCGGGGTACGTATACGCCTCCACCTCTCCCCGATATTGCATTTCAGGAGATCGAGTCTGTTCCGGTCACCAGCATCAACTATCCGGACCAGCCCGTCATTACCTCCAGCCCCGTTGGGAGCGACGTCCGCGGGCATCTGCTCATAGATGCGGCGCATCGCAACAACTTTGGCCACTCGGAGCTTAATGTCCTCCTTTCCCGCGTTTCCGCCAGGGGGTACAGTTCCAGCTTCTATGATGCCGCCAGTCGCGGCTCCC
>JAJEDS010000340.1 GCA_022821365.1 Dehalococcoidia bacterium
CCCAGAGCCTGCTGATACCAGTTCTTCGCCTCATCGAAGTTGTACTGGGCGTGGCATACTGTGCCCAGCTCGTGGTAGACCAGCGCGGCAGTTTCCTCGTCCCTTTGCTCTTCTACCATATCCCGAGCGCGGTGATACCAGCTTTCGGCCTCCTTATGCTCGAATTTAAGCTGGGTGACCATACCCAGGGCCCGGTAGTCCTTTACCATCTCCTCTTCATCGGGAAGGCGCTGGTGGATGTCAAGGGCCTTGCTGTACCACTCTTTAGCTTCGGTATAGAGGCGCTGGTATTGGCGGACCTGACCGAGGGAAAAATAGTCGTCAGCCACTGCCGCCCGGTCGTCGCCATTCTCAATTATTTCCAGTGAGCGCTGGAACCAGCCGGCAGCCTCGTCAAGCCTGCGGTAAAGCAGGGCAATGGCCCCGAACTGGTGGTAAACAGACGCAACCCTGGGATCGGAGTCGGCGTCCGGCTGGACAGTTAAATAGTCGAAAAGCTGCCGGTTCAATTCCTGGGCGCGCCCCACGTCACCCTGCTCAACTGATTCGCTAACATCGGTGCCCAGCAGATAGAGCCAAAGATCAATTGCGCCCGCTTCGACTGCAGCATCTGCCGTGCCGCCTACCGCTTCCAATAGCTGGCCCCGCAGCCGGCGCAACTCGGGAATGCGTCGCTGCATACGGTACACCTGGGCCAGTGGTTGCAGGATAAGCTGCGCGTCGTCCCATTGCCTGGCTTCCAGAGCCAGCCCAAGACTTTGGTTCAGGTTGCCTTCTTCCGCCAGCACCGCGGTGGCGCCGGAGTCCTGGTTTTCGTAGAGTGACTCCATGAAATAATCGGCAGTATCGGCGTACACCCGCACGAATTCGGATTCCAACCGGCCAATGGCGTCAGCCCGCAACTGGCGTCCGAGCTTTGACCCCAGGAATCGCGGTATCGCGGGGTGAATCTGGTACACGCTGGGGGAAATGGGATCGAGGAAACCCGCCGCCAGGCCGGAACGGAGCAACGTGCGGCAGGCGCCCCAGCCCAGTTCCTCTCCCATTGCGCTACGATAGGCGGACTCCTGGGTGATATGGGTGAGGATGTCCATCATAATGCGCCGCTGGAAGAGGGACAGGAAAGGCAAATGCGTACGGCTACGGTGGGACATCTTGGTCCAAGAATATTCCATCAAGGCGGTCAGGAAATCGTCCCTGCCTTCTTCCCTTGCTGATTCGGGCAACTGGTTCATTCCGCCCTGCAGTTCATTACGAATTACCGATGCGGGAACCTCCTTCAGCAATGGAAGGGCGATCTGGCAGGCCAGGGGATGGCCCTGGATGTCGTCCAGCAACGCCGGAACTTCCTCGTTAATTCGGTCCTCGGCAACACCGGCTTTAGCCAGAATTGCGCTGGCCAGGTCATTCCGGTCAAAACGGTCCAAGCCCCCCAGTTCCAACACACCGTAGGGTAGATCCAGCCAGTCCTCGATTACCCTTCTACTGGTCAACAAGACCTTGCTGGGGCCGGAAACAGCGACATCTTCAATGAACTCAGCCAGTTCCGCCTGCTCGCTCTCCTCCAGCAACCCCGGGGAGCCCGCCGGAAAGCCTGCAATGTTCTCGGTGCCATCAAGGATGAGCAGCGAAGGCTGCTCTTTCAGGTATTCCGCCACCCAACCCCGCTGCCTTTGGGCAGTCAAGTCTGCGAATCTCAACCCGAGAACCGCGGTGCCTATTTCGTGAATAACTCGTTCCAGGCTGGCTGAATGAGCTGCGTCAAAGGGGGTGTAGAAAATGCCACCCGGAAACTCTCGCCGCCCGGTCTTATCGAGCCACCGCGCCAGGCCCAGGGCCACCTCCGTTTTCCCAACACCAGTGGCGCCATACATAACTACCACGGAATCTCTTTGCAGTTGTCTGTCAAGCCGCGCCATTTCAGACTGGCGGCCCAGAAGACCGTACTGGCCGGCTGCAGGGAACTGGCCTTCTGCCTCCTGTTCAGGCTGGGTCTGTATGACCGGCGCCGCCAGGGTGCTGGTCCGTTCCACTTCAATGGCCGGTGGAATGTAAGTCGCGCCCTGATAAACGACAGGGGTAATCCAGTCCCAGGATACTTGCGGACCCGCGACCGTCGGCCGGAGAGGCTCCTCCATCATCCCCGTTCGGGCTGCGGCCATGGCCACTCCTGCTTCGGACCCGGCAACCAGGGCCTGGTAGAAGCGGCGAAGGAAACCTTCGGCTACGACAGGCCCTCGCAAGAAGTTCGGGAGGACAATAGCAGCCGGTACTCCGGCGCCAGCTAGCTCTGCCCCGAGCAACTCCCAGACCTGCCTTTGAGCTTCCTGACGGTAGCCCCGGTCGGCGGACGAAAGGAAAACCAACGGAATACCTGTCTCTGCTACCGTCTCGGCCAACTGCAACCGCGTCACCGCCTGGGAAGAAGAACCTGTTTCCTCGAAGAGGATATTCCCCTCCCCGTCAAGCAACAGCCCGTCCAGGTGAAGGATATGGTAACGGGATGGGTTGGCTTCCACAGCGTGCACCAGGGCGTCAAGCGATGCCGGGCGCACGAAGTCCATTTCTACCTGCACATCCAGTGACTCCAACACTGGCACCAGTGAAGGAGCGAGGCCACCTGCATAATTCGCCCCAGGCGCCTCGGCATAGGGCGCCATTACCAGCACGTTCAGCTGCTGGCTGCTGAGGGAATGTTGAACAACGTCCGACAGCGAGCCGACACTTTGCCTTACTACGGAGTTCAGGGATGAAGACAAGTAGCCCGTTTCCGGGCTGTTTAACAGTTCCCATGGGAGAGAATGGAACTGGGCCTGGTCGGACACCAGGGTCAACTGATACTCAGCCAGGTTATCTGCTAAAGCCGAATCCAGCAATTCCCTGGCCGATGCAGGGCCAAACGCAGTTTCAAACAGGAGCCGGCCCAGATTGCGAAATCCGTTCTCCACGGCTTCCGCACGTTCCCTGGCGGGTCCGAACGGGTATTCAGGGTATTCCTGGAAGTACCAGGAAATCTCGGACCGGTCGGCCGCGTCTAGGGGAATTCGAAACGGAACTGGGGGCGCTGTTCTTAAATCATCATCGGTCCGTAGGGCCAGTTCCAATTGACCGGACTCGGTCAGGTCGCGGATTTCCAGGCACTTAACCAAAGTCTGACTCCAGCAAAACTAGGTTTGGAATGCGAACTACGGTGTGCCACCGTAGAGGACTCTGTTGCTCGAGGGAAAACCGCAGATTGAACC
>JAJEDS010000052.1 GCA_022821365.1 Dehalococcoidia bacterium
GCCTGGTTCTGGCCGTTACCGACCGGCAGAGGTTGCTGCAGACCGCCGCCTACGGAATCGCCGACCTGGCCTCCCGCACTCCCATAACCCCATCTACGGCCTTCGAGATTGGGTCCCTGGGCAAACCCTTCACCGTCATCCCCCTGCTTCAGCTGTACGAGGCCGGGGAACTGCAACTGGACGCCCCTGTCTCCCGCTACCTGCCCTGGTTCCGGATAAGCTCCGACTTCCCGGAGATTACCCTGCATCACCTGCTGAACCACACCGCCGGGCTGCCCCGGGGAACCGACATTGGCCCCCACGGCCTCTATGAAAGCTGGGCGCTGCGCAACTTCCGGGCGATAGCTGCCCCCGGCCAGTACTTCTGCTACTCCAACATCGGCTACAAGACCCTGGGGTTCCTGCTGGAGCGGGTTACGGGCCAAAGCCTGCCGGAGGTCATTCGGGAACGGGTGCTCCGGCCGCTGGGAATGTCGAACACTCTCCCCGCGGTCACCCTGGAACACCGGGGCAATACGGCAACCGGCTATGCTTCCGTGTTCGACGACCGGCCGGAACACCCACGCCATCCCCTTGCACCGGCCATCTGGGCCGCCTACGCCACCGGCGACGGCGCCCAGGTATCCACCATCACCGATATGGCCGCCTACCTGCGAATGCTGCTCAACCGGGGTCGGGGTCCCGACGGCCCGCTAATCTCGGAAAACAGCTTCAACCTGATGACCACCAACGGCATCTGGACCGGCGGCGATTTCTACAGCTATGGGCTGGCCACTTACTCCGTGGCTGGGCGCCGCTACATCGGCCACGGCGGAGGCAACGCCGGGTTCCGTTCGGCAATGGTGGTTGACGTGGAGGCTGGCTTGGGGGTGATACTGCTGACCAACCGCATGGGAGAGACCGACCCATTGGTGGAGGTGGCCCAGCGCGCCCTTACCGCCGTGCGCGCCGCAGCCAGCGGTGTCCCTCTCCCTCCGCCGCCCAGCCCCACCGACCACACTCACATTCCAGACGCAGCCAACTACGCCGGGGAGTACCGCTCTCCCGCCCGGAAATTTACCCTCTCCGCCGAGTCCAACAGGCTGCTCCTCCATTACCGGGGCGACTCTGTTCCCCTGGAGCGTCGCAGCCGGGACAGCTTCTACGTGGCGCACCCGGACTTCGCCCTGGCTCTGCTGGAACTGCCGCGCGGGGACGCCCACGCGGTGGAGGCCTTCCACGGCGCCGACTGGTACATTGGAGACCACTACCAAGGTCCCGAGGGCTTTGCTCATCCCCCGGAGTGGGAGGCCTTTACCGGCCACTTTCGCGCCCGCAACCCGGAGCTCTCCAACTTCAGAATCGGCATCCGCAAGGGTGCGCTGACCCTGCTGAATCCCTGGGGCAACACGGCGCCGCTGGTCCCTCTGAACGGCGCCGGCTTCCGTATCGGCCAGCACCCCCTTTCGGCCGAGACCCTGACCTTTTCCGCCATAACCGAAGGCCGGGCCCTGAGAGCGGACTACTCCGGCTGTCCCTACTATCGCACCTTCGAACCGTAAGAAGAACGAATGAAATTCTTGCCAGGAAGGCATATCCGCCAGAAAAGAGGCCAAGCCGAGGCGAGCCGCCGTTCCTGCGTCTATCCCTGAATCGAACTCTCCTTCCAGTTATCGAGAACCCTTCGTGTACTCCCCAGGGCCATCGCATTTGGAGCCTTCCTTTAACCACGGATGCGCAGAGTACGCAGATGAGCACAGAGATTCTCCGTGTAACTCCGCGTACTCTGTGTCTCCGTGGTGAGAAATGCGTTGGAATGAAAGTAACTGAACCGGGCTATCCAATTGAAGTGCGAATACCCTGGGCTACTCCCTCGTTCCCCTATGCAAATGCCTATAAATAGTATATAATGCGCCAATAAAGATATGGCGTGCTCGCCGTATCTTCACGGAGATTATCCTCCTCTCCCCTCCCAGGATTGTACCCATAACCCGATGGCGCTTGGCCCGGTTTGCCCCGCCTGGGATTACAAACCGGGTCTACATACGCCCCGGAGGGACCAAATATAGACATTCTGCTTTCACTGGCCAGCGCTACCAGTGATGAGAGCATTGTCCTGCTCCGCGACTTTGCCGTCACCATGGCGGTGGCCGGGATAGCCCTGGTGATATTCCGGGCTATCAACATGCCTCCGGTGTTGGGCTACCTGCTGGCCGGCGTCATAGTCGGGCCTTTCACCCTGTCCGCCATTGATATCGGCCCACTGGCCAGCGTCCAGGGGCCAGTGCAGAACCTGCAGACCATCCGCCTGCTGGCCGAACTGGGGCTGGTGCTGCTCCTGTTCGGCATTGGCCTGGAGATAGGCTGGCATCGCATCCGCCAGGTGGGACTCAAGGTAATCATCATCGGCGTGGTGGAGATGGCTACCATGTTCTTCATCGGCTACGAACTGGCCCACTGGCTGGGCTGGACCCAGACGGAGCGCATCTTCCTGGGGGCCGCCCTGTCCATCAGCAGTTCCGCCATCCTGATCAAGATGCTGCGGGACACGGGCAGCCTGCACGAACTGCGGGGCCAGTTGATCGTGGGAATCCTGCTGGTGGAGGACTTCGTCGCCGTCATCCTGCTGACGGTGCTGGCCGGCGTGGCCACGGCGGGCGCAACCAGCCTGGGAGACATCGGGGCCCTGGCGGCAAGGCTGGCGATTTTCGCCGTGGCGGTGCTGACCATCGGCGCCCTGCTGGCGCCCCGGCTGATGCACTACATCGCCCGGTTCGAGTCCGAGGAAATGGTGCTGATCGCCACGCTGACCCTGTGCTTCGGGCTGGCGCTGGCGGCCCACCAGCTTGGCCTGTCGGCGGCGGCAGGAGCCTTCCTGATCGGGATGATCCTGGGGGACACCGAACTTTCGGAGCAGATAAGCCGGCTGATGAACCCCCTGCGCGATATGTTCGCCGCGCTGTTCTTCGTGTCCCTGGGAATGCTGATGGACGTCTTCAGCATCGGAGACTACCTGGTGCCGGCGCTGGTCATTGCCGGGGTATTCATAGTGGGGAAGGATCTGGCCGACACCATGGGCACTCTGCTGGCGGGGGAGGAGGGGCGCACGGCCCTGCAGGTGGGGACGGGAATGCCGCAACTGGGCGAGTTCTCCCTGGCTATGGCCAAAACGGGCGTGGACCACGGGTCGGTTTCCGCCTACTTCAGTCCGGCCCTGACGCTGGCCACGGCCATAACTGCGCTGATCTATCCCTTCATCTTCCGGTCGCCGGTGGCCGTGGCAAACTTCATTGCCAGGGCGTCGCCGGGGTGGCTGCAGCAATTCAGCGGGGTGCTGTTCGTCTGGCTTACGGCCCATCGTCGGCTCTCAGTGCTGGGGTCCCGGCTGGCGGACGAAGTAACACACTCGATGCAGCGAATAATGCTCAACCTGGGCATCATCGTAATGTTGATAGCGGCAGGGACAATAGCGCACGACTTTGCCCAGCAGGCTTCCCAGTTGTTTGGAATAAGCGCGGGGCTGGTTGACCTGATGCTGGGCGGAATACTGGTAGCCGTCTGCATACCGTCAGTGCTGGCAATCTGGCACAACCTGGGGTCGCTGACCGAGGAGGTCATGAAGTTCGTTCTGCCTCCTTGGCGGAGAGCGCCCGATAACGTTACCCGCCAGAACCTGCGCCGGGTCATCAGGAACAGCCTGCTTATAATCCTCCTGGTTCTGCCTGCGGTCGGCAGCCTGCCCTTCACGATTCACCTGTTCCTGGAAGGCGGCGTATTCGCTCCCCTGGTGGCCATTGTGCTGCTGGTCGTCGGCGCGGGGGTCGCCTTTGCCGCTTTCCAGATCCACGGCACCCTGGAGGCATCCTTCCGCCGGACCTTCCTGGGGGCGACCGAATACTTCCGGTACGACGAGCACCAGTGGGACTACCTGGCGGAAGACTCTCACCTGTATTCCCACGACGGCGAGTACCACGAGCAGTTGAGCATGACCGATGATTAGGCACTATGGGCAATGTTCGGCGGCGGTTATAATGGGCTTGGTCTTAGTACCGTAAGGAGAAAGCTCATGCGTATTTGTTCATTCCTTCCCAGCGCCACGGAGATAGTTTACATGCTGGGCCTGGAAGACCAGCTCTACGGCGTTACCCACGAATGCGACTACCCGGCGGCGGCCAGGAACAAGCCCTGGGTGGTGCGCAGCGTGTTCGAGGGAATGGACCCCCAGCCCAGCAGCGGGGAGATCAGCCGGGTCATTTCGGAACGGCTGGAACAGGGACTGGGGATTTATGAAATAGACCAGCCCACCATGGAGGCGGCGGAACCGGACTTGCTGCTCACCCAGGCCATCTGCGAGGTTTGAGCCATTTCCTCTCGGCAGGTTGCCGAGGTCAGTGTCAGCCTCCCCAAGCAGCCCCAGGTGATTTCCCTGGACCCCCAGTACGTGGGCGACGTGCTGGAGGATATCCGCCGCGTGGGACAGGCCACGGGAGCGGAAGCCGAGGCGGAGAGAATCACGTTGGAAATGCAGCAGCGCATCGACAATATCGCCGCCAAAACGGCGGACATTGCCCACCGGCCCAGGGTGCTGCACCTGGAGTGGGTGGACCCTCTGATGTGCGGCGGCCATTGGGTGCCGGAGATGGTGGAAATGGCCGGCGGGGAAAACTGCTTCGGCGACAAGGAAACAGGTTCCTTCCGGCTGGAATGGGACGAGGTGGTCGCCAGCCAGCCCGAGGTAATCATCTTCATGCCCTGCGGGTTCGACGTGAAACGGGGCCTGGAGGACGTGCCGCTGCTGTCGGAGAAGGCAGAATGGGCCAGCCTGCCGGCGGTGAAAAACAACCGGGTCTATGCCATTGACGCCGGGGCCTATACCAGCAGGTCCGGACCGCGCCTGGTGGCCGGCCTGGAAATTATGGCGGAGATGATACATCCCGAACTGTTTTCGGGGCTGATACCGGAGGCCGGCGCGGCGCGCATCTACGGGGCGTGATAACGGCTTCAATTCGTTGATATGGACCTGGCGTAGCGGCAGGGCAGCCCTTGTGGCTGGCCCTGCGCCATTCTGAAACCCATCACTCTATCCGGCAGGCTGACATACTTTTCAGACGGCCTCGAGACATCCTTTCAGGTTTGCGCCATTGCGCATGGCGCCTTCGGCCTTCCCACTCTGGCGCCGGCCTGCGGCATGGCGATTTGTTCCCCAGGGGATTCGGCAAGGGAGTCTGAGCCTTCTTGTCCCTGATTTCGGGCATATTGGGGTTGAGACCGTGTCTATGGGCCTTCTGGCGTTCGGGTGTTTTCCACCTTTCCGGCTTACTTGCCGGAGGTTGATATGAGCCTACACTCCAGCTTAAGGACTTTGATCCTTTTGACCGTGCTAGGGCTGACAATGCCTGTCCTGCTCTCCTGCGGGAGTTCGGTTCCCACCGAGTCCCCGTCGTCTCAGTTGGCTTCGCCCACCCGGATTCCCACTTTTACTCCGGCTGCGCCCCAGGCCCAGTTCCCGGCTGATCCTGGCTCCGTTGCTTCTCCCGATATTGATGCCACGGTTACGGCGATGGTTTCCGCAACGATAGCCGCTATTCCCACGGCCACGATGGAACTGCCGGTAACGGCCCTGCCCTTGCCGGATGGCCTTGACACCGAGGCTCCTGCGACGGATGCCATTCCTTCGCCCTCCGTGGCCCAGGATTTCTCCGCCGATAGCGGAACCCCGGTTGCCGAGGGTGCGTTTGCGGAAGCAGATTCCGGGGAGAATCCAACCGATTCTCCGGCCGATGGTGATGGTTCGGTGGTTCCCGTTCCGACCCTCGCCGGCGCTGGTGATTCGGGCGATGCTGCGTCTACCTCCGGCGGCGAGCCTGATGTTGATCCCTCCCAAGTCCTGCCGCCTGAACCAACGGCGCCGCCCGAACCAACCGCCACGCCGGGGCCGACGGCCACCCCCAGGCCGACCGCCACGCCTGAACCGACTCCCGTTCCCCGGGTGGGCTCCAGGAGTAACCCGGTGCCGCTGGGGTCCGTTGGGGTGGTGCAGGACTTCCGCACCAGCTGGGAGATTGGCGTAGAAGAGATCACCCCCGACGCGTGGGACCTGATCCGGGAGACTAACCAGTTCAATCGCCCGCCGGGCGAGGGGAAGCAGTTCTACCTGCTCCGGCTCAGCGTGAAGAACGTCGGCGACCAGGAGGCCTTCTTCGTCGCCTACGTGAAGGCAACCGGGGAGGCGGAGGCCCTCGGCTATACCATCAGCGGCGATCCTTGCGGGGTTTACCCCGGGGACAATTCCCGCCAGGTATTTCCCGGGGGCCAGTTCTCGCTGAACGTCTGCTGGCGGATCTTCAGCTCCGACCTGCCGACGCTGTTGATGTACTGGGATGAGTCGCCCACGCCACGCCGGATGTGGTTCGACCTGCGTTAGCCGTCTTCATAGTAATTTGCCGGCTTTTGGACGAAGGATCCTCGTTCCCGGATGTGGGCGCCTGCCCCTGCCGCCGGTGCGGGTCTGTCGGCTATGCCGGCTGACCCGTTATTGAGTCCTGCCCGTGTCCTCCGACCGGAGAGCCTGGCCTGTTTCCCTGTTGTACTTGAATTTAACGTCGACTCACTTCCTGCACTGCCTTGTCCCTTCAAATGGGCCAAGCTATAATTTCGGTAGCAATCACAAGGGGAGCGGCGGTTGTGTCACAGCCATACGGCCACCGCCCCGTTTCGGAGGAGATACCGTTGGGATCCAATGCTTCAGTTGCCCTGGAACCACGCGGCGAGGGGTTCGTAGCCTCGATACCCCTGGCCCAGCTGGCGTTGCTGGGAGAAAGGCCGGACCAGCGGCTGCAGGTTGCGTGCGACGCCTATGGCCGCACGGTGGCCGCTATTCGAGAAGTGCTTGCGGACATAGAGCAGCTGAAGAGCAGGCGCACACCCATTCCCGCCCGCAAAATGTGGGAACTGGGGGACGCGGTGGTGAATCTGGGCGCCGAACTGGAAGAGAACTCCATGGAAATGGAGGGATTGAACGACCACCTGGTACGGGACCTGGGCATCAATGCCAAACGGGTGGGGACCATCGTTACCTTCAGGCGGCACCTGCCCGTGCAGGAAATGATTCCCGAATCCCTGGGCTGGAGCCAGTGCGAAAAGCAGGCCCGCAAGGTGGCCGAGGAACTGAGGGCCGCATGGCCGATAGCCACCAAGTCTTGACACGCGACTGGAACAGCGCCCTTCCCCGCTTTCCCCTACCTGACCAACCAGCCTGGTCGCCATGCAGATAAGGGACCTGGGCGAATTCGGCCTGATTGAACGGCTGAACGGTATGGTGACCCAGGGCCGCCGGGGGCCGGACAACGGCGCAGCCCACGGCTTCCGGTTGCTGGTGGACACGGGCGACGATACCGCCGCATGGGCCGCTGCGCCGGCCACCGAATTGTTCACCACGGACACCGTGGTCGAAGGCATCCACTTCACCCGAGAAACCACTCCCTGGCAAGACCTGGGCTGGAAGTCCCTGGCCTCCAACATCAGCGACATTGCCGCCATGGGTGGCCTGCCCCTCTACGCCCTGATTACCCTGGGCCTGCCGCCGGAAACCGAAGTGTCGGACATTGAAGACCTGTACCGGGGGATGCTGGAAATAGGCGAGGAGTACGGTGTTTCCATCATCGGCGGCGACATCGTGGGCTCGCCCGTAGCCTTCATCACCGTGGCCCTTACCGGCGTCCGCAGCGGCCCGCCCATGCTGCGCTCCAGCGCTCAGATAGGTGACCAGGTGGCGGTAACCGGTTATGTCGGTTCCTCGGGCGGCGGGCTCCGGCTAATGTTGGAAGGGTCGGAGGTCCCAGGCGAATCGGCCGTATACCTGCGGAATGCCCACCGGCGGCCGTGGCCTGCTGTGGCCGAGGGACAAACGCTTTCCAGGGCCGGTGTCTTAACGGCCATGGACGTGAGCGACGGCCTGTCCGACGACCTTTCAAAACTCTGCCTCGCCAGCGGCGTTGCCGCCCGCATATTTTCCGGCAACGTGCCCATGCACCCGTACCTGCGACAGGTTTTCCCCGACAACTGCCTGGACCTGGCCCTGAACGGTGGCGAGGACTACCTGCTGCTGTTCACCGCGTCGGAGGAGGTTATGCAGAAAGTTATTCCTGCTTTGCCCGACGGCGCAGGTGTCCTGGGCGAAATCTGCAGCGGGGATCCCGGCCAAATTACGTTGGTGGGCGCCGACGGGCACGAGACAGCCATGGGCCGGGCGGGGTGGGATCACTTCAGCCAGGGTTGTGCCAGGTGACCGAACCGCTGCGCATACACACCACTTCGCCCGATGAAACCCAGGCGGTGGGAAGGCTGCTGGGGGAACGGGCCCAGCCAGGAGACGTGTTTTTGCTCTGCGGGCCGCTGGGAGCGGGCAAGACCTGCCTGACCCAGGGCATCGCCTGGGGGCTGGAGGTGAAGGAGTACGCCCGCAGTCCTACCTTCGTGTTAATGACCCGCTACCGCGGGCGGCTTACGCTCTACCACTTTGACCTGTACCGGATAAACGATCCCCTGGAGGCATGGGACCTGGGACTGGACGAGCAGCTTTTCGGCGATGGCGCCTGCGTCGTGGAGTGGGCGGAACGGGCGGAGGAGGTTTTCCCCGAGTACAGCCTGTGGATAGACCTGGACTATGCGGAAGAGGGCGACGGCCGCACGATTACCATTGCCGAGGTTCCTGCCCGGTACCAGGCCATGGTCGAGTCTCTGAAGGGATTCAAACATGGATGAACAGGATGGACAGGATTTGACCGACATACCGAACGGCAGGTTTGTCAGTCTCCACTTAACACTTTAAGGGCAAATCCATTATATGCTGCTGGCAATTGATACATCGACACGCAATGCGGGGGTAGCCCTGGCCCGGGAGGGACAGGTGGTGGCCGCCCGCTCGTGGCGGTCGGCGGTTAACCATACCGCGGAACTGATGCCGGCAGTGGCGCACCTGCTGGAAGGGTCGAGGCTGTCGGTACAAGACCTGGACGGCTTTGCGGTGGCCCTGGGCCCGGGAGGGTTCAGCGCCCTGCGGGTGGGTATGAGCGTTGCCAAGGGCCTGGCCCTGGCATCGGGCAAGCCCCTGGTGGGAATTGGCACCCTGGATGCTGAAGCGCAACCCTGCCTGCAATCGGGTCTGCCCGTCTGCGCCCTGCTGGATGCCGGACGCAGCGAAGTGTCCTCCGGTTATTTCGGAGCTGACGGGCTGCGGCTGCGGGACGACCGCATTTGCCCGCCCGCGGAATTGCTGGACGAGGTAGCAGGCCCCTTGCTGTTCTGCGGCGAGGGAACTGCGGCCCACGAGGCTGTTATCCGCCAGCGCCTGGGAGACCGGGCGTTGGTAGTCGGCCACGCCCCGGCCGCCCGACTGTGGGCGCTGGCAGCGATGGGTCACGAGAGGATTGAAGCTGGCGAGTCGGACGACTTGGCCACGCTGCAACCCCACTACCTACGGATGCCCTCCATCGGCGGGCCCAAGCGGCGGGACCGGGTGCGGCAGGGGGCGTAGGGGACATACCGGCCGTCCCGCAGGGTGAGGGCAGCCACAAGGGCTGCCCCTACGTATGTAACGGAAGTGGATGGCCCTGGCGGAAACTTTATTCAGAAGCGAAATTCGGGGTAGAGACCACAATTCTACATTAAAAGGATTTTATCAAGCTATGGCAGAACGCACACTGGTACTGGTAAAGCCCGACGGAGTCCAGCGGGGCCTGGCGGGGGAAGTTATTTCGCGGCTGGAACGGCGGGGCCTCAAGCTGGTAGGCATGAAGCTGATGCAGGTGTCGGACGACCTGGCGCGGCAGCATTACGGCGAACACGTGGACCGTCCCTTCTTTGGCGGGCTGGTAAGCTTTATTACCTCGTCGCCCATAGTGGCCATGGTCTGGGAGGCCAACAACGCGGTGGAAATCGTCCGCAACACCATGGGGCAGACCAACCCGGTCAGTTCGGCGGCGGGCACCATCCGGGGCGACCTTGGCATTGACATAGGCCGGAACCTGGTCCACGGGTCCGACAGTCCCGAATCGGCGGAACGGGAAGTGAACCTGTTCTTCCGGCCCGAGGAAATCCTGAGCTACGAGAGGGCCGTGGACTCCTGGATAAACGAATAGCGGCGCCAGGCTTCTTCAAGCAGAATATTGCGAAACTTACTGCTTTGCCCTGGTTGGCTCCGTCCAAGGGAAAAGCGCTGACGATTCTGGGAGATTCTTGGAAGGCCAGTGAGGAAGGGCGGGTTCCCAAATATCCCAAGGACTGAACCGGATCTAGCGGGCGATTGTCATCACGGCCACTCCCCGGTTCTCCGCCTGTTGGCGGAACTCCTGGGTGGGAGCGGGAGCTATGACAGCTGGTTTCACCGTTTCGCCGGTGGCCCGAGATAGGACAGCCGCTCTGCGGATGGCCCGGACCAGGTCCTCCTGGTCGGGACCGGTGGAAACCTCGCACACGGCGTGCTGTCCGTTTGTTCCCCGCAGTATCAGGTCTGTATTGGCCAGATCTGTGTATTCGTCCTGCGTGATGCTCCCATTTGCCACTGCCGCGCTCATCGCGTCATGGAACTGGTGGGGGGCCAGTCCTTTCTTGGCGAAGGCCACCCGGGCCCTTTCTACTCCAAGGTGGTGGGCTCTGGGAATCGCTTGCTGGATGATGCGCTCCTCGTAAAGGTCTCCGTCGATGTTTCCGGAGCGGCTTTCCAGGAGGCGGGTCGCGGCCCTCAGGTCACCGGTCCTTGTGCTGAGGTCGTCAACGGACACCTTGACCTCTTCCAGTCCGGACTCCACCTGGCCGAGCCTGTCACCCAGGGACCCTGAACCTTCGCCTGGCTCTCCCACCGCAGCGCGCAGCGCCTCCAGTCCGGCCGGCATTGCCAGCAGTTCTCTGGTCAGCACGTGCTGCCTGAGCTGCTCCGCCAGCTGGGGGTCCCGCGCCATGGCATCCAGAATGTCCTGGAAGGTGTTGATGGGAGTTGTCATAGCTCTCGGCTCGTTCCCGGTATTTTCCTTCTCCGGTGATAATTCTCCGGTTCCTGTCGCATTAGCCGCGGGCTTTTAAGGAAGGTACGAATAAGTCCATTACTCGAACAAACAACCCGTCGTTCCCGCGCAGGCGGGAACCTCGCCAGCTACAAATCGAGTTTCCCGTCTTCACGGGAACGACATTGTTCAGAGGTTCCTTAATACTCTCTGGTCTCGTTGGTTTCGCAATTCTATTCTTCAAGGTGCATCGGCGTGGTCCGTCAACGGCTTCAATATGAGCGGTTGATCAGGGTGTACCGCTCATCCTCAGCTTGTCGAACCACGAGACGAGAAAACCTAAAGTATCCGGACCACCTGGGGCGCGCGGGCCCAGAGACGCTCCAGTTCAAAGTAATCACGCTCCTCGGGGCCGAATATGTGGACTATGATGTCACTGAAGTCCAGCAGAATCCAACCCGACGCCGGGGTGCCCTCCCGGTGAAACCGGCGCACACCGGCCTCTTTCATGGCATCGGTTATATCCTCTTCCAGGGCCTCTAACTGGCGGGCCGAGTTGCCGGACATGATTACAAAGTAATCGGTGAAGGGGGCCAACCCCCTCAGGTCCAGCATTACTATGTCCTCGGCCAGCTTTTCCGACGCCACCTCCACGGCCAATTGCGCTACTTCTGCTGAATTCAGGCTGACACCTCGCTAGTACTTTATCTGAAATTGGAATTAGTAGTATAGCCGAGTCAGCTAGGGGGGTCAACGTAGTGGGCGAAGATACTTGTATCTTTCCTGGAAGTCTCGTAACCGGGTAAGGGCAGACCTGCGTGTCTGC
>JAJEDS010000053.1 GCA_022821365.1 Dehalococcoidia bacterium
TCTGAGCGCCCTGATGTTTGCCCTTGCCCGCCGGCCCTCTCCACCCCAGTCTTCCGGCGAGGCGGGAGATACTGGCGAAGTTGTCCAGGATGCAGACAGCAATGCTGGGAGATAGGTACGGAGAAGGCCCTGCCCCCGGCCGTGGCTCAAGGAAAGAGGTCCCGGGGCCCTGTAAGTGATTTCCCCCGTTAGCCCTCGCCCGCCTCAAACTCGGCAATAACGGGGTTGGCCAAAACCCCGATGCCGGGTATGTCCACTTCCACCAAGTCGCCGGCGACAATTGCGCGGGTGACGCCAGTGGCGCCTGAAAATACCAGGTCGCCGGGGCGCAGGGTTACCTGCTGGCTGATGTAGCTGACAATTTCCGCGAAGCTGAAAAGCATATCCGAGGTATTGCATCGCTGGACCTCTTCGCCGTTGATTCTCACCAACAGGTCCAGCTGCTGCGGGTCCAGCTCAGTTTCGATCCATGGACCCACGGGAGCGAAGGTATCAGCGCCTTTGGCCCGCCAGAAAGTCCAGTCGTCTTTCTGCCATGACCGTTCGCTGACGTCGTTGCCGCAGGTGTAGCCGAGAATGTACTGGGACGCCCGTTCAGGGGAGACGCGCCGGCAGGCCTTGCCGATAACGGCGACGGCTTCACCCTCGTAGTGGACTTCGCCGGCGGTGTCGCGGGGAATAATTATCGGGTCATTGACGCCGGTCAGGGCGTTCCGGCCTTTGCGCCAGGGCTGGGGACGTTCCGGCACCGGCATGGCCCCCTGACCAAACACCGAGCCGGCATATTCCAGGTGGTCCACAAAGTTGAGGCCCGGCCCCCAAAGCTCAGCGGGATCGGTGGGCGGCAACAGCCTGACGTCGGATAGCCGGTGTCGGGTATCGGTAATCCTGAAGCTGGTAAAAATACTGCCGCGGATTTCAGCTATCTCGTCGTCCAGAACAACCCCGTTCGCGGTTCGACTGCCGGCGCGGAATCTGGCAATTTTCATCCCTCACCCCTTTTTCCCATTTACGTAACTTTATCGCAACGGTCAGGAATTCTACAATAGCCTGACAATGCCCCAGCATTAAAACTTTGTAAATTCCCTCCTTCCCGTATCAAGGCCGGCTTATTGTTTGAGCCGGGGCCAGGGCTTAGAATATGACGGGCCGGGGCGACGTTCGACACTCCACTCCAATCGTCAGGCGCCAGAAAGGGACCACCATGAAGCTGGGATTCTTTGTTACCAACCAGTACCTGCCCGGAGAGTCCTTCTCCCAAAAGATCCAGGAAAGCGCGGAGCAGGTTCGGGCCGCCCGCGATGCCGGCTTTGACATGATCTGCACCGGCCAGCACTACCTGGCAGCCCCTTACCAGATGAGTTCAAGCTTCCCCCTGCTGGCCCGCCTGGCCGCCGAGGCTGGGGATATGGAAGTGGCGGCCACAGTAATTCTGGTCCCACTGCACAACCCGGTGGAACTGGCGGAAAGCGTGGCCACTATGGACGCCATCTGCGGCGGCAGGTTCATCTTCGGGGTGGGCCTGGGCTATCGGGATGAGGAGTACTTGTCCTTCGGCGTGGAGCGGGGTGAGAGAGTAGCCCGCCTGCGGGAATCCCTTGAGGTGATGAAACTGCTCTGGACCCAGGAAGAGGTGGAGTTTAACGGCCAGTTCTACACCGTTCCCCGTATCGCTCCGTCCACCAAACCGGTGCAGCAGCCCCACCCGCCCATCTGGGTGGCGGCCAACAACGACGTGGCCATCCGGCGGGCTGCCCGCTGGGGCTACCCCTGGCTGGTGAATCCCCACGCCACCGTGCAGATGGTAGCCGAGCAGTGGGAGGGTTACCAGGCCGCCCTGGAGCGGGCCGGTCAGCCTACGCCCGAATCCCTGCCGATGATGCGAGAACTGTACGTGGCCCAGGACCGGGAGACGGCCTACGTGGAAAGCGAACCCTGGCTGGCCCCCAAGTATGCCGCCTACGCTGCCTGGGGCCAGGACAAGGCCCTGCCCGGCGAGGAGAGTTTCTCCATCCCCTACCAGGACCTGGCCCGAGACCGCTTCCTGCTGGGTTCACCGGACGACGTGGCGTCGGAGATTCAACGCTACGAAAGGGAACTGGGCGTCAACTACCTGATCTTCCGAATGCAGTGGCCCGGAATGTCCCAGGAAGCAACCCTTCGGCAGATAGAGCTGATGGGGAACGAGGTTATACCGAGGGTGAAGGCGTAGAGGCCCGGGCTATTCACAAAGAGAAGCGGAGACACGGAGTTACGCTGAGGGCCCCCGAAACTTTGCTTCTCCGCGTCTCTTTGTATTGAACCTCACGCGAATATTCCTTCCGGTTCCGGAGCCACCGTGCCCCCGTCGCTCATCACCACCCCGTCCTCACAGTAGCATTCCACCTGGCCGCTTTCGAACTGTTCTTCGTACAGTCTGGCGTACAGCCCGCCCCGGTCCAGCAGTTCCAGGTTGGAACCGTGCTCCACCACCCGTCCGTGATCGATAACGTAGATAACGTCAGCGGCCATTATGGTGGACAGGCGGTGGGCGATAGCCACGGTGGTCCGGCCCCGCATCAGCGGTTGCAGCGCCGACTGCACGTACCGCTCGCTGGCCGTATCCAGGGCCGAGGTGGCTTCGTCCAGGATTAGAATGCGCGGCTGGTGCAGGATCACCCGGGCGATGGCCAGCCTCTGCCGTTCGCCGCCGGAAAGCCGGTAGCCACGTTCGCCCACCACCGTGTCGTAGCCGTCGGGAAACTCCATAATCCGGTCGTGGATGTAGGCTGCCCGCGCCGCAGCCTCCATTTCCTGCAGGCTGGCCCGGGGGTTGCCGTACAACAGGTTGGCGCGGATGCTGGCGTGAAAGAGGTAGCTTTCCTGGGTTACGTAGCCGATCAGGCCTGCCAGCGAGGCCTGCTTGATCTTCCGCACGTCGATCCCGTCAATAGTAATGGCGCCATCGGTGGCATCGTAAAGCCTGGGGATCAGGTAGGAGATGGTGGTCTTGCCCGCGCCGCTGGGGCCCACAAAGGCGGCAAGCTGGCCCGGCCGAATCTCAAAGCTGACTCCGTCCAGCGCCCACTGGTGCGCTTCCCCGTCCCCACTGTCCACCGCAGCCTTGACGGCTTCGTTTACGTCCGCACCGGCTGCCGTGTGAACCGAGTAATCCACCCTTACTGAGTCAAACTTGACAGCCCCGGCCACCTCCTCCGGCGCCAGTTCCACGGCATCACGCGCGTCCACTATCTCCGGCTTTATGTCCAGGTAGCCGAAAATGCGCTCAAACAGGGCCAGGGACGCCTGCAACTCCACCGAGACTTCCAGCAGCCTGCCAATGGGGAAATAGAGGCGGCTCTGCAACGTGGTGAAGGCCACGATGGTGCCGGCCGAGACCTGGTTCACGCCGCCGCCCGTCAGCATGTAACCCGCCAGCAGGTACACGGCAACCGGCGACACCGAGAAGAAAATCTGCATCAGGGTGAAAAAGGACTGCCCCGTCATCTGTCGCCGGATTATCAGGTCAGACAGACGCTGGTTCTGAAGGTGAAAGCGGTCGATTTCGCTGTTCTGCCGCCCAAACAGCTTGGCCAGCATCACACCCGAAATGGACAGGGTTTCCTGGGTGATGGCGGTCAACTCCGCGGTGGAACGCTGGGCCTCGGCGGCAAGGGCCCGGCGTTTGGCCCCCACTATCCGGCTGATAGCGAAGAAGACCGGCGCCGACGCCACGGCCACGACGGTCAACTCCCACGACAGTACCAGCATCGCCACGACGGTGCTGATGAGGATGACACAGTTGGAAAGGACGTCGGAGACGGTATTGGTTACTACCCGTTGCACCCCGCCCACGTCGTCGGCCACCCGGGACTGGATCTCGCCGGTGCGGGTGTCGGTAAAGAACCCCAGGGACAGACTCTGCAAATGACGGTACAGGGTGTCCCGCAGGTCCCGCATCACCCGCTGGCCCACCAGGTTGGTCAGGTAAGTCTGGACAATTCCCAGCCCGCCGGAGACTACGGTTATTCCGGCCATTACCCCGCCCAGTATCCACAGCAGCCGCATATCCGGGCCGCCCGTCTCGGGGAACAGGGCATTATCGAACACCACCCGGATCAGGACGGGGTTGACCACGCCCAGTCCGGCGGTAACCACGATCAGCAGCCCCACCAGGGTAATGCGGCCGGAGTAGGGCCGGAAAGCGGCCAGGATGCGGGGAACAAGGGGCCCGATCGGTGCAGTTGGCTTATTCACCCTCGCCATAATAGCTATAATGTACTACAGATGGGGAATGGGAGAAAGGCTGTCAGGTTCGGCGGCAATTCGCATGGGAAATGACTGACAGTCGGTGGCGTTCCAATTCAGGTGGTTTTGCCAGGGGACCGGGGCAGACACACAGGTCTGCCCCTACCATCCTTGCGTTCGGGCCACCAGAACCGAAATGCTATCGACTGACAATTGGTGGTAGCGCAGACGCCGAAGGCTGTAGTAAGTTGCTTGCAACCAACCAGGCAGCGGTGTTAACGTGGAAATCAGGCAGGGTGGCATTTTCCAACCCAACGAGCAGGTATCAATTTGGTCGGTACATCGCAAACTGCTTGCCGGGTACTTCGTAACTTTTAGTGCGCTGTTCTTATTGGTGTCGGGGGTAGCAGCCTGGCTATCCTACGCACCTTCAACAAACGTCAAGGATGTAGTGGAACTGGCTATGACTGCCATGGGCGTGGCTTCGGGCCGCATCCTCTGGCTGGCCGCCTTTTCCATCATTTCGGTGGAGGTGGGCAACATGATTGCTGAATACCTGATTGTTGATCGGTACGAACGCGGCAAGAAAGAAACCCAGGCAAAGTGGCAAGCCTGGTACGAGCGAATGCAGGCCGCTCAGCGGGAAGGCCTGCCCTTTGATGAGCCCCCGCCGGGAGGTCCGGAAGAAAGGCGCAGATGGTGGGACAGGCGGTAAAACCATACTGAATGTCGGCTGGTCTGGGCTTTCCTTCAGCCCGAGTGCTAAGGGTGGCCGCCTTCTCCATCATTACCGTGGAGGTGGGCAACGTGATAGTCGAATATCTGATTGTGGACCGGTACAAGCGGGGACAGAAGAAAGAACGGCAAAAATGGCTGGCCTGGTACGAACGCCAGCAGGCGGCCCAGCGAGAGGGCCGGATCTTCGATGAACCGCCGCCGGGAATGGGGGAGAAAGAGGAATAAGACACACTGCTAATTCCTGGAAAGTCCAAGGGGGCAGGTTTAGGGCTTGTCCCCATTCTTATTGGCCCGGCTTCTACTTCTCCCAAAACCTGGGTTAAACCTGTTACTTCTACCCGTATGTTACACTATCCCCGCCCTTAACCCCAGGGCATAAATCAACCACCGGAGTCCTCCACCATGGTCCCTCCTGGCGACATTTTCGGCATTATTCCTGTCTGGGTTGGCGTTTACCTGGCCTTGATTGCAACCCAGGCTTTGGCAGGCTGGCTGGCCTACAAGCGGGTCATTCACCTCATCCGGCAGGGGCGCAGCGTAGCCCGTTTCGACCAGCCCTGGAGGCGCTTCACCGGCGCCGTCGCCATCGTGGTGGGACAGCGCAAGGTGTTGCAGCGCGTAGGTTCCATCGACGCCCGCAGCCGCAACCTGGACCTGGCCGGGCTGGGCCACGCCTTCGTCTTCTGGGGATTCCTGTCCTTCGTACTCAGCTACGCCATCTTCATCTTCATTGGCTCCATCTGGCACGCCTTCCCCGAACTGCTGCTCACCGCCACCGGCGTCAAGGTGTACAGCATCTATCTCGACCTTTACGCCGTCCTGATCCTGGCCATCCTGGCGTGGATGCTGGCGCGGCGGTGGGCCGCCAAGCCCTACCGGCTCAGCTTCGACCTGACCCGCAACATCGATGCCGTCATCGTTGTCGGCCTTACGGCGGGCCTGATGGTGGCCACCCTGCTGGTCCATGCATTCTACGTGGCCGCCGGTGGCGAGGGACCCGAGGCGGCGGTGCTGGCCGGGGGCGTCCTGGCCGACGCCTTTACCGGCATGGGCATCAGCGCCGGGGCCGCCGGGGCGCTCCACGCCATCTTCTGGTGGGTCCACCTGGGCATCATCCTGGGCTTCGGCATCTACGTCCCCACGTCCAAGCACATCCACATGATCGGCGCGCCCCTGAACGCCTACTTCCGCTCCCTGGAACCCCGGGGCGCCATGGCTTCCATCGACCTGGAAAATGCCGAGCGGTTCGGCGCGGGCAGGGTCCAGGACTTTACCTGGAAGCAGCTCCTGGACGGTTACGCCTGCGCGGTCTGCGGCCGCTGCACCGACGCCTGTCCCGCCAACACCACCGGCAAAATCCTGTCCCCCATGCACATAGTCGAAAATCTCAAAGAGCACATGCTGACCATCGGCCACCAGGGCCCCCGGGACCCGGAGCACGTGGAACCCAACCCCATCATCGACCACGCCATTCCCGAGCAGATGGTGTGGGACTGCGTTTCCTGCGGGGCCTGCATGGAGGAGTGCCCCGTGGTGGTGGAGCACATTCCCACCATTATGGACCTGCGCCGCAACCTGGTGCTGGAGGAGTCCCGCATCCCTGAGACCGGGATGAACGCCCTGCTCAGTATGGAGCAGCGCGGCCACCCCTGGCGGGGCACCCAGTTCTCCCGCACCGATTGGGCCGAGGGACTGGACGTGCCGACCCTCGCCGAAAAGCCCGACGCGGAAATCCTGTTCTGGGTGGGCTGCACCGCCGCCCTAGAACAGCGCAGCCAGGGCACGGCCCGCTCCATGGTCAAGGTGCTCAAGGCCGCCGGCGTGGACTTCGCCATCCTGGGCGACGAGGAGACCTGCACCGGCGATCCGGCACGGCGCATGGGCAACGAGTACCTGTTCCAGATCCTGGCCGCCCAGAACATCGAGGTGCTCAACGGCTACAACGTCAAGAAGATAGTTACCATCTGCCCCCACTGCTTCAACACCATGCGCAACGAGTACCCCCAGTTCGGCGGCGATTACGAGGTGCTGCATTACAGCCAGTTCGTGGACGAACTTATACAGCAGGGCCGGGTAAAGCCCATCAGGATGATGAACGTGGACATGGCCTACCACGACTCCTGCTTCCTGGGCCGCCACAACGGCATCTACGACCAGCCCCGCAACATCGCCCGCTCCATCCCCGGCCTGAAGCTGGTGGAAATGGAGCCTCGCTGCCGGGAACGGGGTTTCTGCTGCGGCGCCGGCGGCGGCCACATGTGGATCGAGGAGAGCCAGGGACAGCGCATCAATCACGCCCGCACCGACCATTTCCTGGAAACCAACGCCGACACGGTGGGCGTCTCCTGCCCCTTCTGCCTGCAAATGATGACCGAAGGCATCCAGTCCAAGGGCGAAGACCAGACCAAGCAGGCCAGAGACGTCCTGGAAATCCTGGCGGACAGCCTGGGGGACTAGGACGGGACAGGACCTTCTCCGTTCTCTGTCGGAGGGCGGCCTTGACACCTATTCGGCCGCATGGGTTTTTTCCTCAGAAAACGAGGAGTGGCGCTTGTTGGTGGCCCTGAAGAATCTGGATGGACCAGAACGAAGAGGGGCTTACGACGCCATTTACCATCTCTTGAAGAAGAACCCGGATATTGAGTCAACCATCGGCTTTTACGATGTCTTTGTCATTGTTGACAGCGACCCATTAGCCCAGGCGTTTGCCAAGGTGGCGAAGGGCCTGCAGGACGGACCCGGAAGAACGTACGCCGACCCCGTCAAGAACGGCCCCTACGTGGAAGACGCCTAAATCTACCGCCTGCCGTAATGCCCTTCATACCATTCGTCTGGGCTCATCGTCTGAACCGCTGCCAATAAGATAGCCCCTTTCCAAGGTGAGGAAATTCGTACTATCCCCGCAATACTCTGGCTTGACCTGCTCCTGAAGGCGGCCGTGGTCTGCCTTCTCGCCTTCGGGGCCTTCTCCGGACTACAGCAGTTCGAAGGCAAGGGTTTTCTCTGGCGGCTCGTCACCTATCCCCCAGCCATACTGGTCTTGCCGTCAGCCTGGGCGGTCTGGCGCAGGCACTCGGCCTACCCTTTCCTGGCAGACATCCTGATCACGCTGCCCTTCCTGATTGACACTGCCGGCAACGCCCTGGACCTGTATGACACCATCGCCTGGTGGGACGACGCCAACCACCTGGTCAACTGGGGATTGCTGGCCGGAGGCGCCGGCGCGCTGGTACAGAGAACACGGCAGGGCTTTTGGGTTACAATGGCCCTGGTCATCGGCTTCGGAGCCACCACCGCCATCCTGTGGGAGATCGCTGAGTACCTGGCCTTCATCCGCGTTTCTCCCGAACTGGATACGGCCTATGTGGACACGCTGGGCGACCTGGCGCTGGGCCTGACAGGTTCAGTCCTGGCCGGTCTGGCCTCCGGCCTGGCCTCGCGCCGCCGCGCACACGAGAACGTATCCGGGTCCTGAATCGAACCCCGAAACCCTGGTATCCAAGGTGACACCTATGCCCAACTCCAAGCCCTACTCCCTGCTCGTAGTCCCCGATGACGAACCGCCGGCCCTGGCCGGCACGCCTCTGGAAGCCCGGGCCCGCGCCCTGGCCGACCGTGCAGAATGGCACACAACTCGTCCCGCCAGCAACCAGGAGACCATCAACCGCATCCGCGACGCCGACGCCATCATCAATATCCGCTCCGCCGTGCCCTTTCCGCGCGAGGTGCTGGCAGCCTGCCCCAATCTCAAGTTACTGTCCGTCTGGGGCACCGGCGTTGACCACGTTGACCTGGCGGCCGCCCAGGAACTGGGCATAACCGTCGCCAACACCCCCGGCTACGGCGCGCCCTACGTCTCCGAGCACGCCCTGGCCCTGGCCTTGGCCGTCTCCCGTCAGATCGTCCGGAGTGACCGCCGCATCCGCGAAGGGGGCTGGGCCGCCGGCTTCATTGACGAACTATACGGCAAGACCCTGGGCGTGGTGGGAACGGGAGCTATCGGACGGCGCATGATGCAGCTGGGCCAGGGCATCGGGATGAACGTGGTGGCCTGGACCTTCAATCCCACCCCGGAGCGGGCGCGGGAGTACGGTGTGGAATTCCTGGAACTGGACGAGTTGCTCAGGGTGTCGGATGTGGTGTCCCTGCACGTAGCCCTGACCCCTGACAGCCACGGAATGATCGGCCGGGAGCAGCTTGCCCTGATGAAGCCCACCTCTATCCTGGTCAACGTGGCCCGGGGCGCAGTGGTGGACGAGGCGGCCCTCCTGGAAGCCCTGCAGCAAAATGTCATCGCCGGGGCGGGCCTGGACGTCTTCGAGGTGGAACCCCTTCCCCCGGGGCACCCCCTGACCCTGCTGGACAACGTGGTCCTGGCGCCCCACGCCGGCAGCATGGCCTACAACGGCACCATGCGGGGCCTGGAAATGTCCATCGAAAACCTGGAACGGTTCGCCGCCGGTTCCCCGGTCAACGTGGTCGCCCGGGGCGTCCGTACCTGACCGTGTACCCTTTACCGCCGTAGCCAGGTTCGTTGGATTGCTTGCCGTCGCCGCCATCCTTGCCCTTCCCGGCAGCGTCTGCATGAGCCTGCTGGAAGCCCTGGAGCGGCAGTTCATCTTCTTCCCATCTCGCCAGGTAGAGGGGACGCCCGCTGACCTGGGCATCCCCTTCGACGACGTTTATTTCGAGACCGGGGACGGCTACACCCTCAACGGGTGGTTCATACCCGCCCCTGCCGGAGACGCCGCTGCCGACGCGGCCAACGCCGACATCACCCTGCTATGGTTCCACGGCAACGCCGGCAACATGGGACACCGGCTGGACGACCTGGCCCTGTTCCACCACCTGCTGGGCATCAATGTCTTCATCTTCGATTACCGGGGCTACGGCAACAGCCAGGGCAAGCCGTCGGAGAGGGGCGTTTACCGGGACTCCAGCGTCGCCCTTGCCTACCTTATGGGCAGGCCCGACGTGGACCCTGACCGCGTCGTCTACTATGGCCGCTCTTTGGGCGCGGCGGTGGCCGCGGAACTGGCCCTGAACCGGCCCCCTGACGGCATGGTCCTCTATTCGCCTTTCACCTCCCTGGCCGACATGGGCGCTGCGCTGTACGCCTTCTCCCCGGTGCGCCTGCTGGCGGGCAACCGCCTGGATTCCATGGCCCGCATCGGCCGGTACCGGGGGCCCTTGCTGGTAATCCACGGTGAGGCCGACGAGATCATACCCATCAACCAGGGCCGGGCCCTTTACGAGGCTGCCCCTGGCCCCAAGTCCTTCCACCCAGTACCTGGCGCTTACCACAATGACGGGCTGGGCGACGCTGGGCCGGAATTGTGGTTCGTCTTGCGGGAGTTCCTGGGTTCCTTGCCGTAGTCAAAATGAGAAAAGGAGAGCGGGGCTTTCCTGCCTCCGCTCTCCCTTTGGCGGGTTAATCCTTTCCGTGAGTCGGCCTGCGAACCAGTTACCTGCGGCCTGTGGCTAACGTATCGGGCCAGGTTCCCGAAGTTGCTCCATCAGGTCGTCGTTCCATTCACCCTGTACTTCGAGAATTGCCTTAGCGTCGTATACGAAGGCTTCGATAAGGTTATGGGAGAGATAAACATAGGTACCCGGCTGCCGCAGGTGGTGAATCGACGCGCCAGCAGACCCGGCGGCAATATCCCAGGTCTCCAGGTCCAGAAGCGGTGGATTGTTGAAACTTCCTCGTTCCCAGACATAGTCGCCGTGCCCGCCAATGAGATGTGGATATGATTGGCGGTTGGCCTGCGCGTGAACAATAAGGACCCTTTCATCCACGTTCGCCTTCAGCATACCCTCACCCTGAAGCGCTCCGGTCTTGCCGTTGAAGACAATGTGGGTAGGCTTCAATTCAGCCATGGCTTCCAGGTCGTCGGCCAGAGACAGGGTGGCATCTTCGTAACGCTTGAAGTTGCCCTCTCCATCAGTGGGGATGTAGAAGTCCTGCTCGCCGATGTAATAGGCCCGGTCGTAGCGAACGGGGTTGCCGGCGGGGTCTTTCAGTCCGTCTCTGGGCAGCACCATGATAGCTCCATTCATGCCGTGGGTTACGTGCCAGGGGACCATGCTGCCGCCGGGTGCGCAGTGATACACAAACACTCCCGGCTTGACTGCCCGGAATCGCAATACTACCTCCTGCCCAGGATTTACGAGGGTCAGTGCACCACCGCCCAGGGCGCCCATTGAAGCATGAAAATCGACATTGTGCGGCAACTTGTTCCTCCCCGGGTTTTGCAGGGTCAGTTCCACGTAATCGCCCTCATGCACCACTATGATGGGCCTAGGCATTGAGCCATTAAACGTGAAAGCCCAGACGAATACCCCGGGGGCTATCTCAGCTTCCGTCTCCTCTACTACCATTCGCACTTGCACCACGCGAGGTTCTCCAGAGTAAACCTGATCGTGGGGCGGAAGGGCCGGCGGCGCCACCAACTGTTGTGTAACCCGTTCCAGTCCGGCGACATCTTCAGGTTCCCATGTGATCGGGCCGGGCCAATAGGCGTCCTGGACCCCAGTCGTTCCCTCGCTGCTTCCTTCACTGCATGCCATTAAGGCGGCAATGCTCAACAGCAGAACGCCTGTAACCAGCGGGAGCAAAATTCTCTTGGCCTGAATACCTCGCACCAACATACAGCCTCCAAGCCAACTCCGGTTCCAGCCCGGTTCGTTGGGATAAGAATATACGGTCTGCTATGATATATGTCAACTACAATGATGACTTTTGTATAATGAAGTCTATTGCCTAATGGAGAAAACTTGGCAAAAAATCAAAAATGGTGGGGCGGGTAGAACGCCCGCCCCGTTGCTTATTCTCCCTAACCTATTTGCGGCAAGACATAACACCTACACTCCCGAAATCAACTCCACCTGGTAGTCTAATACTTCCAGATCCGGCCTGGCCTCCTCCACAAAGTCCGCCACCTGTGCGAGCATTTCAATGGCATGAGAGCCGTCGTTGCTGGCAGCGCAGACCAGCAGGTCCAAACGCTGTCGCAGGTCGTTGTCCGCATCCTCCGCCACGGTTACGTTGAATTTGTTCCGGATGCGCGCGGTAATTGAGCGGGCCACCCGTCTCTTATCCTTCAGGCTGTGCGAGTCGGGCAGATACAAGATCAGGCGGCAGGAGCCGATATGCACGGTTTCACCTCGGGCTTTCGAATGACGGGATTGGAGCAGAGACCACAGACCCTTCGCTGCACGAAGATGACTTAGCAGCGTATGGCCTGCTTGACGCAATTACGGCGACATTATAGATTGTATGATACGAAGGCTAATTTATCACCGTCGGGATTGTGAGGATTCCTGTTAATGGCACATTAAGGGTTTTACCTTTGCGGATTCGTAAAACACCTACCTCAATCTCGTGACGGGCCCAGGTTCCAGGCATGGCATCCAACTTTGATCACGAAAACCACGGCCGCACCGAGGTGCCCGACGTTGTAGTCAGTCGGCTGCCCCAGTACGTGCGTACGCTGACCCAGTTGCTGTCCGAAGGAGTCCAGATTGCCAACTCCCAGCAGCTGGGCGAAAAGCTGCAGATTACCCCGGCCCAGATACGCAAGGACCTGAGCTATTTTGGCCGTTTCGGAAAACAGGGCCGGGGCTACAACGTAAACCACCTGCTGGAGGAGTTGCGGCAAATCCTGGGCCTGACTGTTACCTGGAACGTGGCGGTGGTGGGCGTGGGCCGGCTGGGCCGGGCCATCCTCAGCTACCCGGGCTTCACCCCCGACGGGTTCCAGCTGGTGGCTGCCCTGGACGACAACCCGGACGTGGTGGGGCAGGATGTTGGCGGGCTCACGGTACAGCCGGTGGCCCAGCTCAATGATGTTATCCAACGCCACGAGGTCAGCATAGCCATCGTGGCCGTGCCCATCGCCTACACCCAGGGCGTGGTGGACCGGCTGGTGGAATGTGGTGTCAAGGCCATTCTGAACTACGCCCCCATCATGCCCCAGGTGCCGGAACACGTGAACGTACGCAACATCGACCCGCTCCTGTCCCTCCAGTCCATGACCTACTACCTGGCCAATGGAACCGTCTCCGAATAGAGCAGCAGCGGGACAAACTGAAGGGGCGTCGGACCTGTCACCGGCGCCCCTCTTGTTTTAACTGTTGTACCGGACGGCGCTAGCCCCCCGGCTGGTTGCCCACCGCCGACCTCCTGTCTCCCCGTGGCCTGTGCCGGCGCACCACGTTCAGCCGCACCTGGGCCCGACGGAAGGAACGCAGGGCCTCGGACAGTTCAGCCTCCGTGCCATGATTGCGGATGCGTTCCTGGGCCCGTTCCATGGCGGCCTGGGCCCGCTCCTCGCTGATCTCCTCGGTGTACTCGCAGGTCTCGGCCAGGATGGTGACCTTGTTCGCCATTACCTCCATGAACCCGCCCGACACCGCCAGGTAGGACGGTTCCCCCTCCTTGCGGACCAGGATTTCCCCCGGCTGCAGGGCGGTCATCAGGGGCGCGTGATGGGGCAGGATACCCAGCTGTCCCTCCACACCGGGCGCGACGACAATGTCCACGTCGTCGGCATAAACCTCGCGTTCGGCGGTAATAATTTCCAGTCTCATCGGGGCCATTTTGTACCGCTCCTTACCTGTTGCGCCAGGGTCTACCCCACCGCCGCCATCTGCTCGGCCTTCTCGATGGCCTCGTCAATGGTGCCCACCATGTAGAAGGCCTGCTCGGGCAGTTCGTCGTGCTTGCCCTCCAGGATTTCCACGAAGCCGCGCACCGTCTCCCGCAGGGGCACGTACTTGCCCGGCTGGTTGGTGAAGGCCTCGGCCACGAAGAAGGGCTGGGTCAGGAACCGCTGTATCTTGCGGGCGCGGAACACCGCCTGCCGGTCTTCCTCGGAAAGCTCTTCAATGCCCAGGATGGCAATAATGTCCTGCAGGTCCCGGTACCGCTGCAGCACCTGCTGAACGCCTCGGGCCGCGTTATAATGCTCGTCGCCCACGATGCGGGGCTCAAGAATGCGGGCGAAGGACGCCAGCGGGTCCACCGCCGGGTACAGGCCCTGGGCCGCCAGGGAGCGTTCCAGGGACACCACCGCGTCCAGGTGGCCGAAGGTGGTTACAATGCCCGGGTCGGTGTAGTCGTCGGCCGGCACGTAGATGGCCTGGAAGGAGGTGATGGAACCCGACTTGGTTGACGTAATCCGCTCCTGCAGCGCGCCCATCTCCGTGCTCAGGGTGGGCTGGTAACCCACCGCGGAGGGCATGCGGCCCAGCAGCGCGGACACTTCCATACCGGCCAGGATGTACCGGTAAATGTTGTCGATGAACAGCAGAACGTCCTGGTTCTGCGCCTCGCGGAAGTATTCAGCCATGGTCAGGCCGGTGAGTCCGATGCGCGCGCGCACGCCGGGAGTCTCGTTCATCT
>JAJEDS010000150.1 GCA_022821365.1 Dehalococcoidia bacterium
GTACTGGATAGGAAAATAATCGCCCTGCTGCAACTGGACGGTCGAGCTTCCAACGCCAAAATCGCCAGGGAAGTGGGGGTCAGCGAAGGCACCGTGCGCCGCCGGCTGCGGAAGCTGCTGGATGACGACGTGGTGCGGGTGGTGGCCGTGCCTAACCTCGAAAAACTTGGCTTCTCTACCACCGCCCTTATCGGCATGCAGACGGGCCCTGGCAAGTCGGACCTGGTCGCAGAATCACTGATCAGCCTGCCCGAGGCCCACTACGTCGCCGTTACCACCGGCGCCTACGACGTTTTCGTCTGGGCCGGCCTGGAATCGGCGGAAAACCTCGGCCAGTTCCTCCGCACCAAGATCGGCCCCATCGACGGCGTACAGCGCACCGAAACCTTCGTCAACCTGTCCATCAAGAAACGGACCTACGGCCTCGTCCTCTAGACCCGCCAGCGTACTGAAACCAAAAGACCGGGGCAACCTGCAAGGCTGCCCCGGTGCTGCACTGCCTTTGGGACAGCAAGGGACACCGCCTCTACTCCCGTCAGTCCTTCTCCGTGCCCGCGCCATCAGAGATCCGCTCATCGTGATATTGCCGGACCAAGCGCCACTTGGGCGCACTTTCTTCGACGGGTTGGGATGAGCGGTAGTGCCGCACTGCCTGGACTCAGGATTCCTCCTGCTGACAGGCCGCCGTTATTGCAAACCCGACGGGCTATGCTATAATTTCGTTGCCTTCCCATTGGGCCTGCTCTTGACGGCTTGGGAAGGTGGCCCCAGCGGCCGGGAAACTCAAGAACCGTTAGTTCAGAGGAGCAAGAAAGAGAATGGCCTACATAATTACCGAGCCCTGTGTTGGTGTGAAGGACGCCGCATGCGTGGATGTCTGCCCGGTTGACTGCATTTACACCACCGACGACGACGACATGTACTTCATCAGCCCGGACGAGTGCATCGACTGCGCCGCCTGCGAGCCGGTCTGTCCCGTCACCGCCATCTTCGCTGAGGATGCCGTTCCCTCCCAGTGGGGCCCCGATGGCGAAGTGGACTACATCGCCATGAACTACGACTACTTCAAGAACACCGACCCCAACGCCCTCAAGCGCAAGTAGTCACAAAACCCCAACAGTGCAAGTCAAGAGACCTCCCCGGGCACGGCAGGAAAGCGCCAGGTCCGGGGAGGTTTCTTTACGCACTCAACAAGAGGGCCGGGCACAGGCCCGGCCGCAAGTTTGTAGTAGCAAGAAATGCGCTTGGTCAGCCCGCTTTCAGCTTGTTGAACCATGCGCGGTCGAACCGTCGACAAGGTCGGGGTGAGCAGACCAATTAACCGGCGCTTCGAAGTTATCCCGCCCCAACTCGGCAGCGCGTCGACAGATTCTGGAATGAGTTTAATGTACCTTTACTAACTACTGACTCATTGGCTAAGCAGAATGTTGCGAAAGAAGTGCCCTGACGGCGGATACCAACTCATTGGGAATTAGCATGACCGTATGATTCTTATCTTCGAACGCTGCCTCATCTTCTGCTATGGCCTCATCCTCAGATTGCGATTCGTAATGCTCTATTACACGGCGAACTCTTTCCTCATCCCAACCGGGTGGAAAGTATCCTGAGCTTGTCATCAGTTCCTCCTTTCCCACCTTAAGCGGAAGGCTCTCAACGCTCTGCCCGTCAGATCGTATGCTGTGATGACGAAGAAACTATCGGGCGCGGGGTCTCGCGAATATATTACTCGCAGGTACCGCCCATCCCCGGTGATTCCGGTAGCAACACACGCCCCATCTCTTCCCGGTCGATCTTCCCCAGGTGAGATCAACACTTGCTCAACTTCCTGCTCAGAAACCCCGTGACCATATATGTGCGGGAGATTTGTTACCGGGTCAACGTAGTAGCGAAAATTCATACTGGGCTTATTTCAGCACAGTCATAATAACAAATGCGGCCACACAGAAACGGTATCGCCGCCCCTACTCCGTCGTAACCGAGTCTTCCTTGCCCTCTATGGCGGCGTTCAGGGTGTGCCAGGCCAGGACGGCGCACTTGATGCGGGTGGGGAAGGCGGAGACGCCGGACAGCATTTCCAGGTCCCCCAGCAGGTCGTAGTCCACGTCGGCGTCGGGATCGGTGATCAGGGCGTGGAAACCGTCGAAGATTTCCTCGGCTTTGGCCAGGGTCTCCCCCTTGACGCTCTGGGTCAGCATGGACGCCGACGCCCTCGAAATGGCGCAGCCATGACCCTGGAACGCCACGTCGGCGATCACGTCGTCCTCCACCTTCAGGTACAGGGTTATCTGGTCGCCGCACAGGGGATTGTAGCCGTCGGCCTTGCGATTGGCGTCCTCCAACTTGCGGAAGTTGCGGGGCTTGTTGTTGTGTTCCAGCAGGATTTCCTGGTAAAGCTCGTGCAGGTTGGACATCAGCGGCTGAATACCTCGATTACCCGGTCAATGCCTCTGACCAGGGTGTCTATTTCCTCTTTGGTGTTGTAGAAGGCCAGCGACGCTCGGACGGTGGCCGGAACGCCGTACCGGTCCATCAGGGGCTGGGCGCAGTGGTGGCCCGTGCGGACGGCGATACCCTCGGCGTCCAGGATGGTCCCTACGTCGTGGGGATGGGCGTTCTCCATCACGAAGGACAGGATGCTGCCCTTGTGGCGGGCGGTGCCGATCAGCTGTACCAGTTCGATTTCAGACAGGCGTTCCGTTCCGTAGGCCAGCAACTCCTTCTCCCAGGACGCGATGTTGTCCATGCCCACGCTGTTCACGTAGTCAATGGCTGCCCCCAGGCCGACGCTTCCGGCTATGTTCTGGGTCCCTGCCTCGAACTTGTTGGGTATGACGTTGTACAGGGTCTTCTCGAAGGTAACCGACCGGATCATCTCGCCGCCGCCCTGGTAGGGGGGCATGGCGTCCAGCAGGTCGGCCCGCCCGTACAGGACGCCCACGCCGGTGGGGCCGTACAGCTTGTGGCCGGAGAAGGCGTAGAAGTCGCACCCCAGCTTCTGAACATCAATGGGCACGTGGGCCACCGCCTGCGCCCCGTCCAGCAGCACGGGAATGTCCCGGGCGTGGGCCAGCTCGATTATCCTCTCTACCGGGTTGATGGTGCCCAGGGCGTTGGACTGGTGGACCACGGAAACGAACCTGGTGCGGGGACTGAGCAGACTCTCGTACTCGTCCAGCAGCAGTTCGCCGTCGTCGTTGATGGGTATGACCTTCAGGCGGGCGCCCTTCTCTTCGCACAGGATCTGCCAGGGAACGATGTTGGAATGGTGTTCCATGGCCGTGATGATTATCTCGTCGCCGGGGCCGATGTTGGCCCGGCCGTAGGTCTGGGCCACCAGGTTGATGCCCTCGGTGGTGCCCCGCACGAAGATGATCTCCTTGTCGTGCTCGGCGTTGATGAACTGGCGCACCTTCTCCCGCGCCCCCTCGTAGGCGTCGGTGGCAAGCTGGCTCAGGGTGTGGACGCCCCGGTGGACGTTGGAGTTCTCGGTCACGTAATAGTTGACCAGCGCGTCGATGACGGCCTGGGGTTTCTGGGTGGTGGCGGCGTTGTCCAGGTACACCAGCGGCTTGCCGTGGATCAGTTTCTTCAGGATGGGGAAGTCCTCCCGTATCCTGGCCACGTCAAAGGGATTCACGGATGTCGTCAATCTAGGCACCTCCCTGACCAGGGCGGGAATTGGGACTGCTGCCGGCATAGCCGGCCAGCGCCTTGCCGCTAACCGTGTCCAGGAACAGGCTGTCCAGGTACTCCCGCACCAGCTCGTGTTCCACGGTGTCGATGATCTCGCTGGCAAAGGCGTGAATCAGGATCTGGCTGGCGGTCTGTGGGTCAAGCCCCCGGCTCCTCATATAGAAGAGGGTGTCTTCGTCAATGTGGCCGGCGGTAGCCCCGTGGCCGCACTTCACGTCGTCGGCGTAGATCAGCAGGCTGGGCTTGCTGTCCACCTCGGCCCGGTCCGACAGGATCAGGTTCTTGTCCGTCTGCTGGGCATCGGTCTTTTGCGCGTCCTCCCGCACCAGCACCGTGCCCCCGAAGACGGCGCGGGAGCGGCCGTCCAGGATGCCCTTGTAGTAAAGGCGGCTGGTACCGTGGGGATGGGCGTGGTCGATGGAGACCAGGTTGTCCACGTGTTCCGTGTTATCCGTCAAATACAGTCCGTTCAGCGAACAATAGGCCCCCGTCCCGTCCAGCAGCACCGACAGGTCGTGGCGGCCCAGGGCGCAGCCCATGGCAAAGGAACCCGACTCATAGTTGCTGTCCCTGGCCTGGGTTACGCGGGTCGTGCCAACGTGGTAGGCGGCGCGGCTTTCGTTCAGCAGGCGGTAGTGATTAATCTTGGCCCCTTCGCCCACCACAACCTCGGTAACGGCATTGGTAAAGTACTGGGGTGCATTAACCGGGTCGACGTTAGCGTAGGACTCAAACAAGGTCAGCCGGGTGTTGCGTCCCGCGACTATCAACGTGCGGGGGTAGACCGCTGAATCCGCGCTATCCTGCACGTACACCAGGTTCAGGAAAACCTCTTCCTCGTAATCATCGGGCAACCTGATATACGCACCGTCGCTGAGGAAGGCAGTATTTAAGGCGACAAAGGCATCTTCGCCAATGGTGGCGTGACGGCCCAGGTTCTCGTGGGCAACGTTCCCGTCGTCGGTACCCGCTGTCCACTCCGGCGCCAGGGTGCCTACAATGCCAGGGCGGGTCTCGGGAGTAACCACCGGCTTGCCGTCGACAAAGATCAGATTCAGCCACTCCGGTTCGAAACCGGTAGAAGGCAACTTCCTGCCTGGGCCGAGCAGCAATTCTATGGGGTCCCTGCCCATCGCGGGAGAATCGAACCGACCCTGGGCTATGGGCCTGACGTTGGTGTACTTCCAGGGCTCGTTGCCCCGGCGGGCGGTGGGAAAACCGCTGGAATCAAACCGCTCCCAGGCTGCGGCGCGCAGGTCGTTAAGCCAGGCAGGGCTGTTGCCCGAAAGCTGTTCCCGCAAGGCCAGGTAGTCCTTGTAGTAGGACGGGTGGTTTATGGTAGGCGCGGTGCTCATTGTTAGTTGCCGGCCTCCACCGCTTCCTTGATCCAGTCGTAACCCTTCTCCTCCAGTTCCAGGGCCAGTTCCGGGCCGCCGGAGCGGACGATGCGGCCGTCCAGCAGCACGTGCACCTGGTCGGGGGTGATGTAGTTGAGCAGGCGCTGGTAGTGGGTTACCAGGACGATGGCGTTTTCGGAATTGCGCAGGCTGTTCACGCCGTCGGAGACGATGCGCAGGGCGTCGATGTCCAGGCCCGAGTCGGTCTCGTCCAGCAGGGCCAGGGTGGGTTCCAGGATGGCCATCTGCAGGATTTCGTTGCGCTTCTTTTCGCCGCCGGAAAACCCCTCGTTGACGGAGCGGCGCACCAGCTCCGGGTCGATCTCCACCAGCTTGACCTTCTCCCGCAGCATCCGGTCAAAGTCCCGGGCGCTGTACTCCTCCTCGCCCTGGTGGACCCGTTTGGCATCGGCGGCGGCTTTCAGGAACTGCCAGGCCCGCACTCCGGGCAGTTCCATAGGGTACTGGAAGGCCAGGAACACGCCCTCCCGGGCCCGTTCCTCGGGTTCCAGCGCCAGCAGATCCATCCCACGATAGACGGCCTCGCCGGCGGTAACTTCATAATCGGCGCGCCCCGCCAGGGTACTGGCCAGGGTGCTCTTGCCGGAGCCGTTGGGCCCCATAATGGCGTGGACCTCGCCCGCATTGACGGTAAGGTTCACCCCGCTAAGTATTTCCTGCTCATCAACGGAAACGTGGAGATTCTTGACTTCAAGAATGGGTGGCATTTTTGGGTTATTGCTCCTTAAATTGGCATTCGCTGTTCATCGAGGAACCGTACAGCCTCATCAACAATTGAACTGAAAACATCTGGTTTGAGTGTGCCTACTGTGCTTCTGACTATTCTGGGACTCGCGGTAAAGAGCTTCGCTGGCCGGACGTAGCTGGCGACCTCCAAAGAGCCTCCCGCGAAACTGTCATCGTTCAATGCAACTACACGTTCATCTCCAAATGGATTGCTCGTGATCTGACTCAGCAGCCAATCACCGTATCCTGCTGGCGCCAATACCAGGGCGGGCCTTGACTTGGAGCGAGACAAATCCGAAAAAGGAAACCGCACCATCACCACTGGTCCTGTTGCAAGTGGGCCCAAGCCTCATCCTCTTCCGGCCGCAGCCAGTCTTTTGCCAGGGCTTCTTCACTAAGCAAAGCGCTCTCCGGCTCTTCGTCGTCAAGAATTGTAACCAGTGCCTTGCAAGTAACTCCGATCTCTACCGGTTCCAGCAATCTCACGTTGCCTTGGGCGTCAACCATAGCTCTGACGGTGCGAATCACTGTCCCCTCGCTTTCTGCTCTGACTCTTGCCAAATACTGGATACTCTCAGGTCGCACGCCCTACCCCACCGTGCCTTCCAGACTGACCTTCATCAACTACCCCGCCTCCATGGCGAACTCAAAGGGCAGTTCCTGGAAGATGCCCCGGCAGAAGCCGTTGATGATCATGTAGTTGGCTTCCTCGGGCGATATTCCCCGCTGCTGGCAGTAGAAAAGCTGGTCGTCGCTCACCTTGGACGTGGTGGCTTCGTGCTCCAGCTGGGCCGTGGGATTCTGCACCTCGATGTACGGGACGGTGTGGGCCCCGCACTTGTCGCCGATAAGCAGCGAATCGCACTGGGTGAAGTTCCGGGCGTTGGTGGCCGACGGCATAATCTTCACCAGGCCCCGGTAGGTGTTCTGGCCCTTGCCGGCGGAGATGCCCTTGGCCACGATGGTGCTCTTGGTGTTCTTTCCCAGGTGAATCATCTTGGTGCCGGTATCGGCCTGCTGGAAGTTGTTCACCAGGGCCACCGAGTAAAACTCCCCGGTGGAGTTGTCGCCCTGAAGGATTACGCTGGGGTACTTCCACGTGATGGCGGAACCCGTCTCCACCTGGGTCCAGGAAATCTTGGAGTTGCGCCCCTGGCACTTTCCCCGCTTGGTTACGAAGTTATAGACGCCGCCGTTCCCTTCCTTGTCGCCGGGGAACCAGTTCTGCAGGGTGGAATACTTGATCTCTGCGTCGTCCAGGGCCACCAGTTCCACCACGGCGGCGTGAAGCTGGTTGGACTTGCGCATGGGGGCGGTGCAGCCCTCCAAATAGCTGACGTAGGCTCCCTCTTCGGCCACAATCAGCGTACGCTCGAACTGGCCGCTGTCCATGGCGTTGATGCGGAAATAGGTCATCAGCTCCATGGGGCACCGCACGCCCTTGGGGATGTAGGCGAAGGAACCGTCGCTGAACACGGCGGAATTGAGCGCGGCGTAGAAGTTGTCGGCATAGGGCACCACCGAACCCAGGTACTTCTGCACCAGCTCCGGGTGGTTGTGGATGGCCTCGCTCATGGAGCAGAAGATGACCCCCGCCTTCTCCAGAGTATCCTTATAGGTGGTGGCCACCGAGGAACTGTCCAGCACGGCGTCCACCGCCACGCCGGCCAACTGCTTCTGCTCCTCAAGGGGAATGCCCAGCTTGTCGAAAGCCTCCAGCAGTTCCGGGTCCACCTCGTCCATGCTCTTGGGCCCGTCCTTCAGGTTGGGCGAGGCGTAGTAGCTGATGTCCTGGAAATCGATGCGGGGATGCTGGATGTTGGCCCACTTGGGCTCCTCTTCGTTCAGGGTTACCCAGTACTGGTAGGCCTTCAGCCGCCACTCAAGCATCCATTCCGGCTCTTCCTTCTTGGCCGAAATGAAACGGATAATGTCCTCGTTCAGGCCCTTGGGGGCTATGTCCTGCTCGATGTCAATGGTAAAGCCCCACTTGTATTCGGTGTCGATGTCCGTGGACTCCCGGGAAATGACCCGTTGGGTGGTCATGAGGCGCCCCTCCTGAGGTTGCTTTTACGTTGGCGGGCTTCTTCTCGAAAACCTTGCCGTAGAATGCGGTGCATAGGCAGGTCAATAATTGTTGACTCTTTCAGTCAACAATTCATATTAGCGTCGCCCAGATATGATGTCAACGGGAAACTGCCGACCGATTACGGTTCAAACCGTTTGTGTAGTGCCGTGTACATAATAGATATTGACTCTTTCCCGGTGTATTGCGGTTATTAATGGCAGACAGAGTGGCTTGAATCGCAATTATTCTCGGAGAACGCCGTCGCCGGGCCTTTCGGACTGGTCGAAGCTTCCAAAAGCGGGGGTCCGGCAATCCCGTTACCCGACTGCTTCCTTCCTGACCGAATTCTACAAAAGTCCGGACAGGCAGGTCCGAAAGAACACGGAGCCGGGCCGCGAGGCGGAAATTACAGGGACTGACCGAGCAGAGAGGTGAGGGGAGAGAAAGCAGGGACTCAGAGCAGGTTCTTCAGCCAGGGCCGCAGGGCCATGTGTATGCTCGAGAGCATAACCATCCCCACCAGCACGAACAGGGCCGCCGAGAAAGTCCAGTCCGCCACCACCAGGCCCAGGGCGGTCCCGGCGGCCGGCGGGTGCTCCGTGTTGGTCAAAATCATAACCAGGAAGCCCAGGCCCACTGCCAGCACGGCTATCAGGTTCTGAAAGGCCGGAGACATAACAGCCAGGTCTCCCCATCCTGGCACCGCGTATAGCAGGGCCAGGGCCGTCCCCACGGCCACCGCGACAGCATGCCCGCCAATCACCCGGCGCGGACTGGATGCCCGGCTGTGGGGCAGCATGAAGACGATAAAGGCCGAAGACGCGACGCCGACTACGATAGCCGCCCGGAGCATCACGTCCACCACCAGGATGATGGCCAGCAGCGCCAGCATGCAAAGCGCGCTCTGGAAGATGTAGCTCCGGGGATGGTGCCGCAGTCTTCTGTCCAGCAGACGGCTTTCCAGCGCTACGCCCCGCGCCGGCCCCCTGCCCAACTTGCGAATCGTTGTCGAAACATTCGTAGCCATGATTGGAATATATTCTTGCATTCTCTCCAAATTTTCGCCCTTTCGTAGGCGGACCAATTCCGGGCATTCTGGTCTCTCTTTGTCCCAAATACTGACACCCCGTTATTGTTGGCCTTTTTCGGCCTGTGCTAGAATCGCCCTATGGACAGTAACCAAACCAGGTACTGGGTGGCTTTGAACCAGGTTAAGAGACTGGGCGCCGTCCGCTTCAGGAAACTGGAAAACCACTTCGACGATTTGGGCCGTGCCTGGGTGGCCGGCCCCAGGGAACTCCACAACGCCGGCCTGGAAGACGGCATCGTCTCTGCCCTGGTGGAGGCGCGGGGCCGTATATCGCCCGATGATGAGATGGGCAGGTTGGAAAAGGCCGGGGTGCAGGCCCTCACCTGGCAAGACCCGGCATACCCGCCGCGCCTGAAACACATTGACGACCCGCCCCCGGTGCTATACGTTAAAGGGACGCTCCTACCTGAAGACGAAAGGGCAGTGGCCGTCGTCGGCACCCGCAGCCCCACTACCTACGGCCGGGAGGCCGCCGCCGCCCTTTCCGGCGACCTGGCCCGCTGCGGCATCACTATCGTTAGCGGTCTTGCCCTGGGGGTTGACACGGTGGCCCACCGGGCCGCGCTGACCCATGAGGCCCGCACCGTTGCCGTGGTGGCTAACGGCCTGGACCTGATCTATCCCAGGGACAACGCCAACCTGAGCCGCCAGATTGCGGAACAGGGCGCGGTGGTTAGCGAGTACCCCCTGGGCACCAGGCCCGACCCCCGGGGCTTTCCCCGGCGCAACCGCCTGATCAGCGGCATGAGCCTGGGCACCCTGGTGGTGGAAGCGGGAGAAAAAAGCGGGGCCCGCTGGACGGTTTACCACGCCCTGGAGCAAAATAGGGAAGTCTTCTGCGTGCCAGGCAGCATTTTCTCCCCGGCCAGCCGGTTGACCAACCGCCTGATTCAAGACGGCGCCAAGCTGGTTTCCAGCCACATGGACATCCTGGAAGAGTTGAACCTGACGGTAGTAACACGACAGATAGAGATGCGGCTGGCGGAAAGCCTGCCGCCCAGCCCGGACGCTGAAGGCGAGGCGGACCTGCTCCGCTGCCTGGACCACGAACCCACACATATCGACGACATTGGACGCAGCGCAAGCCTGCCCATCGCCACGGTGGGCAGCCTGCTGACCATGCTGGAACTGAAAGGCCTGGTGAAGCAGGTGGGCGCCATGCACTACGTCCGCATCGGGGAGGCAACCCCAACCTATGGCAACTAAGGAATCGACATCAACCCGGGCCAAATCCGGTAGCCGGAAGAAGCCCGACACCATGACGTCCAAAACGGTCAAGGCCAAGGCCACCCGCGGCAAGGCTGCGGGCAAGTCCACCGGCAAGGCCCCGGCCAAGTCATCCTCCAGGGCTGCGGCCGGCGGCAAGTCCACCCGCGCCACCGCTTCCCGCTCCCGCACGACTTCTCGGGCGTCCGGGGGACTGGGCAAAACGGCGGGAAAGCGCCTGGTCATAGTGGAGTCCCCGGCCAAGGCCCGCACCGTGGGCCAGATTCTTGGAAACCGGTACGTGGTTACCGCGTCCCAGGGACACGTCCGAGACCTGCCCAAGAGCAAGATGGGGGTGGACCTGGAGAACGAGTTCCAGCCCACCTACGTAACCATGCGCGACAAGATGCCCCTGGTCAAGGAGATCAAGCGGGCCGGAGACGAGGCGGCCGACATCTTCCTGGCCACCGACCCGGACCGGGAGGGCGAGGCCATTTCCTGGCACCTGCAGACCGCCGCGGGGTGGGACAAGCCCAACGCCAAGGTCCCCAAGCGGGTGGTGTTCCACGAGATAACCAAAGACGCCGTGGAAGAAGCCTTCCAGCATCCCCGGGAAATAGATATGAAGCTGGTCAACGCCCAGCAGGCCCGCCGCATCCTGGACCGCCTGGTGGGCTACCAGATAAGCCCCCTGCTGGCCAAGCGGGTCCAGCGCGGCCTTTCCGCCGGCCGGGTGCAGTCCGTCGCGCTCAGGCTGGTAACCGACCGGGAGAAGGAAATCGTGGCCTTTGTGCCCGAGGAGTCCTGGACGCTGGACGCCCAGCTTCACAAGTCCGCCGACCCGGCCACCAGGGCCAACCTGTTTCCGGCGTGGCTCCATTCCATAAAGGGCAGCCGCCGGCGTTTGACCATCGGCGTTGAGGAAGAAGCCCGGGCCTACGAGGGCGAACTGAAGGATGCCGCCTACACCGTGGCCGAGGTGCGCAAGCGCGAAGTGCGCCAGCGTCCCGCTGCCCCCTTTACCACCAGCACCCTGCAGCAGGAGGCTGGCCGCAAGCTGCGCTTCACGGCCCAGCGCACCATGTCCGTGGCCCAGCAGCTTTACGAGGGCCTGGCCGTGGGCAGCGAGGGTTCCGTGGGTCTCATCACCTACATGCGTACCGACTCCACCCAGGTGGCGGAGACGGCAATCCAGGAAGCCCGCCAGTACATTCGGGGCAAGTACGGCAAGGAATACCTGCCCGACAAGCCCCGCAGCTACCGTACCCGCACCAAGGCGGCCCAGGAGGCCCACGAGGCCATCCGCCCCACGTCCATCGCCCGCACCCCGGACTCGCTGAAGGACCACCTGACCGCCGAGCAGTTCCGGCTTTATGGACTCATCTGGGCGCGGATGCTGGCCAGCCAGATGGCCGACGCCCGCTCCGATGCCACCACGGTCAACATTGACGCCGCCTGCAAGGCCCAGGCCAACGGCGAGGCGGGACGGGTCTTCAACTTCCGTGCCACCGGCTCGGTGCTCAAGTTCCCCGGTTTCCGCACCCTGTACCTGGAGGGCAGGGACGAGGGCGACGCCGAGGAAAGCTCCAACTCCCTGCCGGAATTGGCCGTCGGCGATACGCTGAACTGCCAGCAACTGGAGGCCAACCAGCACTTCACCCAGCCGCCCCCGCGCTTCACCGAGGCCACCCTGGTCAAGGCTATGGAGGAACGGGGCATCGGCCGGCCCAGCACCTACGCCCCCACCATCGGCGTGCTGTTGGCCCGCAACTACGTCAACAAGGAGAGCAACAGCCTGCACCCCACCGATCTGGGGACCACCGTGTCCGACCTGCTGGCCCAGTTCTTCACCGACATAATGAACCCCGACTTCACCGCCCAGATGGAGGAAAAGCTGGACGAGGTCTCCCAGGGCGAGCGGGACTGGATTCCCATGCTCCAGGACTTCTACGGGCCCTTTGCCAAGGAATTGCTAAACGCCAACGAGAATATGCCCCGCGTGAAGCCCGACGACGAGGCTACCGACGAGGTCTGCGAGAATTGCGGCATGCCCATGGTCATCAAGACGGGACGCTTCGGCCGCTTCATGGCCTGCACCGGTTATCCTCAGTGCCGCACCACTCGCCAGCTCAAGGAGGAAGGCGCCGAAGCCGCCGCCGATGAGGCGACCGACGAGGTCTGCGAACAGTGCGGCAAGCCCATGGTGCTGAAGACGGGCCGGTACGGCAAGTTCATCGCCTGCAGCAACTATCCCACCTGCAAGAACACCCATCCCATGAAGACGGGCGCCTCCTGCCCCACCTGCGGCGGCGACCTGGTGGAGCGGGGCAGCCGGCGCGGCGTTTTCTTCGGCTGCTCCAACTACCCCGACTGCAAGTACACCAGCAACCGGCGGCCCCTGCCCGACCCTTGCCCCGAATGCCAGGGGCTTATGGTGGTCAACCGCGACGGCAGCCACGCCTGCACCGTCTGCGCCTGGAAGGTGGCAGCCCCCAACCCCGACCAGGAACTGGCGGCGGTTGGAGACTAGCTTGTAGTAGCTCAATGTTCATCGGTTCCGGCGTGTCCTCAATGTCAAATGCTCCCCTGGCGGGAGGAAAGCCATGATTGACAAGCTAAAACAGTTGCCAGGCGACGACCGTTTGGAAGTTTTCCCTGACCTGAATCCCAGGCCAATCTTTCAAACGCCGGCGTACCTTGCCGACGGGAGCGACCGGTTGGAGGTGTTCCCTGACTTTGGACCCAGGAACGACATGCAGAATCCCATCCATCTTCACCTCGACGGCCATCAGACCATGTTGGTCCGGCACTTGGGGCAGCGGGAAACGACTATGGTGCTGTCGGAAGTACCCATATTCTGGTACTCCAGCCGCAACGCCCGCATACCCGACCTTACCATAGCCTTCAACGTAAACCCTGCCGCCATAATAGACCGCAACGGCTATTCCTTAGAAGAAAACGGGAAGCCGCCGGAATTTGTGCTGGAAGTGGCGTCGCCAACCACGGCTCGTAACGACTATACGCGCAAGCGGGAAGACTACGCGGTCTTTGGTATTCCCGAATACTGGCGGTTCGACCCTACGGGAGGACGCCGGTACGACATGCCTTTGGCCGGAGACCGTCTGGTGGACGGAGTTTACCAGCCTATTGAGTTAGTGCGGATAGACGAAGAGCGGCTGTGGGGCCACAGCGCCATGCTGAACCTGGACGTATGCTGGGAGTACGGTCGCCTGCGCTGGTGGGACCCGGCAACGCAGCAATACCTGCAGACCCACGAGGAAGAAGCCGAGGCACGGGCAGCCGCAGAGCAGACCCGTTTGGCCGAAGCGTCCGCCCGCCTGGCCGCGGAAGCAGACCGGGATGCGGCCCTGACCCGCGTCCGTGAACTGGAAGAAGAACTGCGCCGCCGGGGAGGCACATAGCCACCGAATACCCGCCCTGCCTCAAAGTGCCCTAAATGGGGAAACTGCCAGAAACGCAGCAACTCGCCCGGCCCGATATGCTGGACCTATACCTAACCACCGGGAGTCCAGCATGGCCACCCTTACCGACACTGTCGACACCGCCGCCGTTGACGTCTCTCCCCAAGTCCGCGAACTGCTGGAAAAGTACGAAACCTACCTTCGGGGGCAGCGCGGCCTCTCCGACAACACGGTCCGGGTCTACCTGGCCGACCTGGAATCCTTCGTCCGCTACATTGACGAATCGGGCCAGAGCATTACGGACATGAACCGCCGCATGGCGCGTTCCTACCTGGCCTGGCTGGCCACCGAGGCTCGGGAGACCAGGCACCCATACTCCGGCCGCAAGCAGAAGGAGGGGTATGCCCGGGTCAGCATCGTCCGCAAGCTGACAGCCCTGCGTTCCTTCTACCAGTTCCTGGTCCAGCAGGGGATGTTCAAGCATTGCCCCGTTCCGTCGGGCCGCAGCCTTCAGGTAAAAGTGGAAAAGCCCCTGCCTTCCTTCATCGGCAAACAGGAAACGGTGCGTCTGTTGGAGGCCCCCGACGAGGAAGACTTGTACGGCATCCGGGACCGGGCCATCCTGGAAGTGCTCTACTCCTGCGGGGTGCGCTTGGCCGAAATCGCCGGTATGGACCTGCCCGACGTCGATTTCGATGAGCGCCGGATACTGGTGGAAGGCAAGGGTTCCAAGGAACGCTGGGTGCTCTTCGGCCACCCCACCGCCGGCGTGCTGCAGAAATACCTGGGAGAGGCCAGGCCCCAGCTACTGGACGGCCCCACCGAGGCCCTGTTCCTGAACCGCTACGGCCAGCGCTTGTCCCGCCGCAGCATCGAAAAGCTGGTCAAGGGTTACGCCGCCCGGGCCGGCCTGAGGGACGGTGTCCACACCCACACCCTGCGCCACACCTTCGCCAGCCACATGCTGGAAGGCGATGCTGATCTGCGGGTCATCCAGGAACTGCTGGGCCACTCCAGCCCCACCACCACCCAGATATACACCCACATCACCAGGCAGGAAGCCAGGGCCGCCTACCTGAATTTCCACCCCCGGGCTAACAAAGACTAGCCGGACAAATGGCAGTTAACTCCGGGCGGGACCTTCACCAGGCCGGAGCGTCTGTCCGACAGCAAGGGGCAGCAATACAGCAAACCGCCTCGAAATCGGAGGCAAATTAGCAAGAATTTCGGGAACAAAAACCGAACCGGGTTCGTCTTAAGGGATGTAACGAATAAACCCACAGGAGGTTTGGTCGAAATGTTCCCCGCACGACGTACCCTGGCAATCCTTGGTTTGTCCCTGTTTACCCTCGCCGCCATCGCCTGCGGCAGCCAGTCTTCCTCTGCTGAACCGGAGTTCTTTGACGAATCGGCGGTTGCCGAGCAGTCTCAATCCGCGGATTCCATGCAAGCTCCCGCCTCGATGCCGTCCAGACCTGGTTCTGGGCCCGCACCCAGCAGCTTTTCAATCTCCCCCAGTAGCCCTTACATCTCCCCAACGGCCGCGCCCCAGGCAATGAGCGAAGCGCCCGTTGAAGTAGAAAGAATGGTGGAGGTGGAGCGAGAGGCCTCAAAGGAAGCCTACGCCATGTCTGAGTCCGCACCTGCGGCGCCTGCCGCCGAACAGCAGGAGTCCTCCGGCGCACCCGCTTCCGTAAGCGCCCAGCCCCGGCCTCAGCCAACTCCCGCTCCACAGGCAGCGGCAGCGCCTGGGCGCGCCGGTCCTCCCGGTCCTCTGGGCCCTCCAGGACCGGCTTCTTCCCAGTCCAGCGGCCCCGCTCCCACGCCCGTTCCTCCCACGGTTGCCAAGGGTGGACCGACTGTCCAGTCCCAGCCCGGGGCCACCACCTTCCAGGACAACTGGCGCATACCCGCCGTCTCCACTTACGAAGACGCCGTTTCCACCTTCAGCCTGGACACCGACCGCACTTCCTACCGCCTGGCGCTGAACTGGGCCGGCCAGGGTTATGACATTGAACCCGACTCGGTACGGGCGGAAGAGTGGGTCAACTCCTTCAACTACAACTACGCCCTGCCCAGCCGCGACGATGAGTTTGCCATCTACACCGACGTCTACCGTCACCCCCTGGACGCTGGCAAGCACCTGGCCCGGGTTGCCTTCCAGGCTCCGGATCTGCGCGATGACTCCAGGCCTCTCAATGTAACCCTGGTGCTGGACGCCTCCGGTTCAATGGCCGAAGGCAACCGCATCGCCATTGCTCGCGCCGCCGCCGATGCCATCCGCGACAGCCTGCGTGAGCAGGACCGCATCGCCGTAGTCCAGTTCACCGATACCGTAATCGGCCGCCTGACGGTAGAGCACACCCGCCCCGACGACCGCGACGTGCGCCGTTCCATCGACCGCCTGCAGCCCAACGGGGCCACCAACGTCCAGGCAGGCCTGGACCTGGGTGTGGAACTGGCCGACGATGCCCGCCGCCGCCGTCCCGACGCCTACAACTACGTCATCCTCATGTCCGACGGCGTGGCCAACGTGGACGCCACCAATCCCTTTGCCATCCTGGAAACGGCCGGAGACAACCGAAGCCACAACCCCATCCGGCTGGTTACCATCGGCGTGGGCATTGCCAACTACAACGACTACCTGCTGGAGCAACTGGCCCAGCATGGCAACGGCTGGTACCGCTACCTGGACGACGTTCACCAGGCTCAGCAGACCTTCAGCCGCGAGAACTGGCTTAACCTGGCCGTTCCCTTCGCCGACCAGACCCGCGCCCAGGTAACCTGGAACCCCGAATACGTGCAGTCCTGGCGCATTGTGGGCTACGAAAACCGGGTTACTCCCGATGAGTTCTTCACCCAGAACCGCAAGGAGTTCGCGGAGATACCCTCGGGTGCGGCTACCACCGTCTTCTATGAGCTTGAATTGACCGGGCAGCTTGACCGCCGGACTGCCAGCACCGCCAAGCTGGGAGACATTGAACTCCGCTGGGTGGAACCTGACACCGGCGCTTCCCGCGAACAGTACGCCTCACTCTCCGGCCACTGGCGCCAGGATTTTGATGCTGTCTACGACTCCTACCTGAAGTTGGGTTCCATCGTGGCCCTGGCCGCCGACCGGTACAGCGCCCTGCCTTACCCCGGCCACCTCGACTACGGTTCACTCAACTGGGAACTATCGGAATTGGACCGGCAGCTGCGGACGCTGCAGTATGACTTGGGCAGCCTGACAGCCTTTAACGACTTTGGCTACCTGCTGGACCACATGACCCGTTACATTCCACCCGAACTCCCTCGCCCCGCCGATTCGGGGTACAGCCCGTAGCCCCTGTAAGCCCCGTCAAGCCGCGACAACGCAATGGGCCTGGAGATTTTCTCCTCCAGGCCCAATTCTCTCAGTTGAAGCCCCGATTCAGTCAGTTAAGGCAATGGCGCTTACGGGTTCTGTTCAGGTTCCTTCCTTAAACGCCATTCTCGTTGGGCATCATTTCCAGCAGGCGGATGACAAAACGTGGCACAATCCTCCTGGCCCTCAACAGTTCATGGTCTTCCATGAAATCGTGGTAATAGTTGGCGTGGCATTTTTCGGCTGCTCCGAAGCCTGGCTCCAGGGTCAAATCGCCCGACTCTTCGGCCAGTCGCTCTACTGCTTGCCCCATGGCCCGGTGGCTTCCAAAATTCCAGCCACGTACCTGGGCGTTGGCCATAATGGCGTGAGTGGCTGCGCCCCATAATTTCTCCGAGCCTTGCAGGATATCCCCTGCCTCAAACTCGGCTTCGGCCTTTTCCAGGAACTCATGGGCCGTCTGGACATGTTCCTGTATCAGCATATCGAAAATGTCCTTCCGTTAACAGATAGATTCCCGCCTTGCCAGGGTAAGCGTTAAAGGTTAGTCCATTGTAGCTTTAGTATATACTTGAACATGAGAAAGTCATTACCTCGGAACGCAAGAAGGACCTGGCCATTCTCGCGTTCCTGCCAAACCAGCGCCGGTCTCAACCACCGGCCGGAAAGGAAATAAACTCACCATGCCTCGAATACTCGTTCTCAACGGCCCCAACATCAACGTCCTCGGACGTCGCAACCCCGCCATATACGGCACCTTAACCCTGGACGAAATAAATCGGCTCATTTCCGAGCAGGCCCAAGCGCTCGGGATGGACGTCGCCTTCTTCCAGTCCAATCACGAAGGCGCCCTCATCGACCGTATCCAGGAAAGCTGGGGCAACATCGACGGCATCGTAATCAACCCCGGGGCCCTGACCCATTACGGCTACTCCCTGAAGGACGCCCTCATCGACGCCGTGGTGCCCGTCATCGAGGTACACCTGGGCAACATTCACGCCCGCGAAGAGTGGCGGCGGCACTCGGTGGTGGCCGATATCGCCCGCGGTCAAATTGCGGGCTTCGGCTGGAGAAGCTATACTTCAGCTATAGAAATCATGGCTGGCATCATCGAAGAAGAGAGCGCGCCGTGAAGGAACGCGTAACCCGACTGGTCGCCCACTTGCCGGAGAAGGAACTGGACGCCATCCTGATTTCCTCCCCCAATAACCGCCGCTACCTGTCGGGATTCACCGGTTCCGCCGGTTACCTGTTTATCACCCCCCAGCGGCAGGTGCTCTTCACCGACTCCCGCTACACTGAGCAGGCGGGCAACGAATCCCCCCAATTCGAGGTTATCCGGACCGAGCCCGGCCTGGGCTGGCTGACGGACGCCCTGAAGGACACGGGTGTCAGGCGCGTCGGTTTTGAGAGCGACGTCATGACCGTCGCCTCCTACAACCGGCTGCTTGATGCCATCAAGGAAGAAGAAGGCCTGGGCGGTACCTCCCTCATCGCCACCTTCGGCATCACCGACGAGTTGCGGGCCTTCAAAGACCAGGACGAACTGGCCCAGCTTCAAAAGGCCATTGATGCCTCCGACCGTGCCATGGAGACCGTCTGCCCCGCTATCCAGGCGGGTATGACCGAAAGGGAAGTAGCCTGGCGCATGGAAGCAGCCATGCGGGAGTTCGGCGCCGACAACATCAGCTTTGGTACGATCGTGGCCGCCGGTCCCAACGGCGCCATGGCCCACCATCGGGCCGATGATACGGTAATCAGGGCCGGCGAACCCATTGTCATCGACATGGGCGCCCGGGTTAACGGCTATTGCAGTGACATAACCCGCACCGTGGTGGTGGGCGAACCCGACGAGATGTTCCACAAGATTTACAACATTGTGCTGGGCGCCCAGCTTGCCGCCATCAACACGGTGCGCCCCGGCCTGACCGGCGAGGAGTGCGACGCTCTGTCCCGGGACATCATCGCCGATGCCGGTTACGGCGACAACTTCGGCCACAGCCTGGGCCACGGCGTCGGCCTGGCCGTCCACGAAAGCCCCCGCGTCGGCCCCCGCGCCGAAAACGTCCTCCGGCCCAACATGGTCTTCACCATCGAACCCGGCATCTACCTGAGCGGCTGGGGCGGTGTCCGAATTGAAGACATAGTAATCCTGGGCGAGGACGGGGCCACGGCGTTGAGCAAGGCGGGGAAGTAGGGGGTCTCGCCCGAGAAGGAGTCTTGATGTACAGCAGGGAAGTGGCGGACAAAGTAGGTAAACTGGTAGGTGATTCGCTGCGGGAACGGTTTAAGGACGAGTTTGTCTTTGATCCGATTGTAGTTGAGCCTGCCATTGACCACGACGGCGAAGAATACCTGGACATTTTCATAATTTACGAGGGGGACTATAAAAAGCTTGATCCTGGTTGGAGTTCCGGGTTGCCAATGTTGCTGCGGCCCGACCTGCTCGATTTGGGCGTAACTAGCGTCCCCTATCACTCCTTCGTGCCTAAGAGAGATTGGAAAGAGGTTTTCAAAGAGAAGCATCCTAAGGCGTATGGACCCTCAAGATCTCATTAGGATTGCCCGTGAACTTGCGGAGTCACCTTCGGCGACCGAGTCAACTGGAATACGGCAAACCTATCTCTGCCGTGCCATCAGCACTGCCTATTATGCTTTGTTCCACGCCCTGGCGCACAGCTGTGCTGATACATTGGCTGGTAGGAACAGGGCACATCCAAGTTGGGGGCAAGCATACCGGGCACTGGAACATAATCTCGCAAGAAGACAGTGCGAAAAAGTTTCCAACATACCGGAATATGGGCCGGGAGTAGTTCGCTTTGCAGATAAATTTGTTGTGGCTCAAGGGCTTCGCCATACAGCTGATTACGATCCGTCAGCCACATTCTCCCAGCTTCAAGCGTTGACTCTGATTGACGAAATCGAAAATGCTATTGCAGAGTTTAACTCGATTGACCAGGACCAACGCCGTGCCTTCGCCATTCACGTCCTGTTCCGGACGCGGTAGCAGCAAGGAGTAGGTGATATGCGGCCAGAGCCAACCTGGGAAGAACTTGAGGCAGAGTACGAATTCATCTGGCCGTGCCACTATTGCGGCAGCAAACTTGATCCCAGGTATGATTACTTCTGTCCCAATTGCGAAATGCAAAGCTGCGACAACTGCAATCAGGCCTGCAATGAGTGTGATGAAATTACCTGTAGCCGGTGCATACTTCAGCACATGAGTACCGCCCACCCCGACAGCGAAGAATGGTAGCTGATAGCAATCCACAGGAACTTGCCCAAACCGGCCGGAAGCAGATTGAGGATGCCATACTTCGCTTGTTAGATGCTAACCCTCAAGGTCTGCGGAATGTTGAAATTGCCCGCGCCCTGGGTCTGAGCTTTGAGTTCGGCGGCAAATACAAGAACCACGTAACCCACGGCATGCTGGGAAGCCTGGAATCCCGGGGCCTGGTCAGCAGGGACGAGAATAGCAAGCTGTTTTTCAGCAGGAACGGAGATACTACTGCTATAGAAACGGCACAAGCCGGACTGAAGCAAATCGAAGAAGGTGTCTTACGGCTCCTTGAAGCTCATCCTGACGGATTGAGAAATGTGGATATAGCCCGAAGCCTGGGACTAACCTCAGATTTCCGGGGTTCCTACCGGAACTATCTGACATTTACCATCTTGACCAGCCTGACGGCTCAAGGCAGAATTAAACGGGATTCGACCACCAGGTTGTATACGCTTCCAAATCAGGTTCCAACCTTTGATCAGCCTGTCAAGGCGACACATCGGAGCAAAACATGAGCATTAACTTCAGCGACCTCAGCCGCAACATGGTCATCGAGCTGGACGGCCAGCCCTGGCAGGTGATGGATTACGAGCGGCACAAGATGCAGCAGCGGGCCCCCGTCACCCGCATCAAGATGAAAAACCTGCTGTCCGGCGCCGTGGTCGAGCGCACTTTCCAGCGCTACGATACCGATTTCACCGTGGCCGAGATCGACAACCGGGAGACCCAGTACCTCTATACCGACGGCAACTATTTCTACTTCCTGGACCAGGAGACCTTCGACCAATACGAGCTGACCCGGGAAACGCTGGGCGACACCCTCAACTACCTGAAAGAGAACATGATCGCCGAAATGGTGTTCTACAAGGGTTCACCCATCAACCTGAACCTGCCCACCCACGTTGAACTGGCAGTTGCGGACACCCCTCCGGCCTTTCGCGGCGACACCGCCCAGGGCGGCAACAAGCCGGCCACCCTGGAGACCGGCCTCCGCATCAACGTCCCCATGTTCATCACCCCCGGCACCATCGTGAAGGTGGATACCCGCACCGGCCAGTACACGGAGCGGGTGAGCTAGCGCTTTGACTCTCCCGCAGCAGGCAGTCTTCTCCGTCAGCCAGGTGGCTGTCCACCTGCGGGAGTTGCTGGAAAGCAACCCCTTCCTGTCCGACCTGTGGATCGTCGGCGAGGTTTCCAACCTCCGCGCCTCATCCTCGGGCCATTCCTACTTCACCCTCAAGGACAGCGTCGCCTCCCTGAACTGCGTCCTGTTCCGGGGCCACGGCGGGGCCGGCATGCTGGAAAACGGCAAGTCGGTCCGCGCCCACGGCCGCATGAGCTTCTATGAACCCCGTGGTTCCACCGATTTCATGGTGGACCGGGTCCTGCCCGAGGGCGAAGGGGCCCTGGCTCAGGAACTGGAACGTCTGAAGGCCCGCCTGGGGCAGGAAGGCCTATTCGAGGAGTCCCGCAAGCGCCCCCTTCCCCAGTTCCCCGAAGTTATCGGCGTAGTTACCTCCCCCACCGGCGCGGCCTGGCAGGACATCCAGAACGTCGTCCGCCGCCGCTACCCCCTGGCCCGCCTGCTGCTCTCTCCTACCCAGGTCCAGGGCCTGGACGCCGCTCCCCAGATCGCCGACGCCCTGGACCGGCTGGACGTGGACGGCAGTTGCGACGTAATCATCGTGGCCCGGGGAGGGGGTTCCCTGGAAGACCTCTGGCCCTTCAACGAGGAAATCGTGGCCCGGGCCATCTTCCGCAACCACATACCCGTGGTCAGCGGCGTGGGCCACGAGACCGACTTTACCATCGCCGACTACGTGGCCGACCGCCGCGCGCCCACTCCTTCCGCCGCCGCCGAGTTAGTCGTCCCCGATGGTTCCATCCTTCGCCAGACGGTCCAGGCCTGGACTGAACGCGCCTGGCGCGGGGCGTTGCGCAGCGTGGAGGCCAGCCGGGGAGACGTAGCCAACCTCGAGCGCCGCCTGGCAGCCGGCCTTCCAGACCTGGACCACCTCAAACGTCAGGTGGACGACCTGGCCGAATCCCTCGGCAGTAACTTCCAGGGCCGCCTCAGGCTCGCCCGCCTGGAAGTGGATGGCCTGGAGGGTCGCCTGCGCACCCTCGACCCCGCCGCCACCCTGCGGCGGGGCTTTGCCATGGTGCAGCGCGGAGATACGGGGCAGGTAGTTTCTGCTGTCTCCCAGGTTAGCGACGGTGAGTCTCTCACCGTAACCGTGGCCGACGGCGCCTTCCCCGCCACCGTGGGCGAACAAACCATGGCCCCGCCTGCGACAACCCCAACTGCATTACCCGCCGAGCCAGCCACCGAAGGAAAAACCGCCCCGCCATCGCCCACCGCCGCTCCGCCCGGGACCAACCGCCGCGGCCGCCGCCGTCCACCCGAGCCGCCCGCCATGGAAAGGTTGATTTAGCGGCTCGTTATTCCCCCCCTCCTGGCCAAAAGGCTCCCTGGCATCTGTTATCCCTGCTCCCCTGCCCCTTTCCCTCAGCCCCCCGCCGCGTTACACTGTCCCTCACTAATCCATCCACGCCCCCAAATCTATGGACTGAAATGACCGAACCGCAAAGCAATGAATCCCTGCCTCACCCTGCCTCTCTCACCTTCGAGGAAGCCTTTACCCGCCTGGGCGCAATGGTTGAAACCCTGGAGACGGGCAACCTGCCCCTGGACCAGGCGGCCCAGATGTTCGAGCAGGGCATGGCCCTGGTCCGACGCTGTACCCAACTCCTGGACGAGACCGAACTGCGTATCGCCGAAATCCGGGAGAACGGCAGCGCCCCTGCCACCGCCCAGCATGACAGCCTCGCCTGGGGCGACCTGGAAATGCCCCCACCCGATGAAGAGTGGGAGCCCGAGGAGGAACTCCCCGATGGCGACTAGCCCATGCTGAACATCGGCTGGTTCTCCACCGGCAGAGGTGAGGGTTCGCGTGGATTGCTGCGGTTCGTCCAGGACCGCATAGAACGCGGTCTCCTCGACGCCCGCATCCAGTTTGTGTTCAGCAACCGCGACCGGGGCCAGGCCCAGGGTTCAGACCGGTTCTTCCAACTGGTGGACAGCCACAACCTCCCCCTGGTAACCCGCTCCTCTGCCCGCTTCCGCCGGTCCCGCAGTTCATCCGGCCTCTCCTGGGCGGAGTTGCGCCCTGAATACGACCGCCTGGTCATTGATGACCTCAAGGACTTCCAACCCGATGTATGCGTGCTGGCCGGCTATATGCTGATATTCAGCGGCGAGATGTGCCGCCGCTACCCCCTCCTGAACTTGCACCCCGCGCTGCCCGACGGCCCCATCGGCACCTGGCAGGAGGTAACCTGGGAACTGATTCGTCAGCGGGCCACCCGCACCGGCGCCATGATTCACCTCGCCACCGAAGAGTTGGACCGCGGTCCGGTGGTCTCCTACTGCACCGCGCCGATTACCGGCCCCGATTTTGCACCGGGCTGGCAGGAGTTGGAAGGCGCGAGTCTCGAAGACGTGCGGGCAACCCGCGGCGAGGAACTGCCCCTGTTCCAGCAGATACGACAGGCCCAATACCGGAGGGAGCCTTACCTGGTATTGGAAACCCTGCGGGCCGTGGCTGATGGCAGGATAACAATCCGGGACGGCATGGTTCTGGACCAGCAGGGCAACTCCATATCCACCGAAACGCCACCCGGGCTGTGCCTGGACAAGGAGCTAAAAGGGGCTATGGCGGAGGAGGAATTGGGATGAGTGCAGTGTTGCGTACAAGGTGAACTGGCAGACAGGACTATGCAGTAATCCGTAGCCGCATTCCCAGGGCCCGGGTAATCTGCATAACCGTGGCGAAAGAAGGATTGCCGTTTTCCGACAATGCCTTGTAAAGCCCTTCGCGGGTCATCCCGATTTCACGCGCCAGTTGGCTCATATTTTGGGACCTTGCAATGTCATTCAGGGCAGCACGAATCAGGCTTCCGTCGCCCGGATCCTCTTCGGCGCAGGCTTCCAGGTACAGTAGCACGTCTTCCTTGCTGGTCAGGTGGTCTGCCGCGTCCCACCGGGTAAAGGTCTCACTCATACATTAGCTCCAGTCTGACGCCAATCACCTGGCCCGTTCAATGTCCCGCCTCTGGCTTCCCTTGTCTCCACCACAAAGCAGTACCACAAGTGTTGCCCCTTCGCGCAGATAATAGAGCCGGTAACCCGGGCCGTAGTGGATGCGCATTTCGAATATGCCGTCACTCACGTAGTTGGAGTCGCCAAAGTTTCCCAAAGACAGGCTTCTCAAGCGTGCGTTAATCCGTGCTGTCGCCCGCCGGTCCCGCAGACTGCCGACCCACCTTTTGAAAGTGGAGCTTTCGACGATATCAATTTCACGCATATTGTAAACTATAGTTCACAGTTCTTCAACTGTTTTTCTGCGTCATGTCCGGGCAAATCCCTGCCCACCGCAACGCCACCCGGCCTGTGCCTGGACAGGGATATCGACCGTGCAGTGGTCGCCGACGGCCTGTCATAGAGGCCGGTCTTCGCACGGCGATTCCACCATGAGGCGTCCCTTAAACATAGAGGCACAGAGTCCCCATAGCACCAAGGAGCATCTCTGTGAAACTCTGCGTTCTCTGCGCCTCTGTGGTAAAAACCGCCCTTGCTTGCAAGCAGCGTAAAAGGGCTGGGAAGTTCCCACACCAAATCCACCACATTAGTGGACCTGCATTCCAATTCGTGGATGGAAAGAGGAAAAGAGGATTTAAGCAGACTGCTGCAGCAGTTCGGGGTACAGGGGAACAATTTCGCCGTTCTTGCTCACCAGGGTTGGGTTGCCCCGGCCTTCAATGGCGTCCCGGTCAACGATGCACCGGCTGACATTCTTCAGCGACGGCAGTTCGTACATTACGTCCAGCAGGGTCTCCTCGACGATGTAGCGCAGGCAGCGCGCCCCGGTATAGTGGTTCAGGGCCCGCTCTGCCGCCGCCTCCAGCGCTCCCTCCGTAAACTCCAGGTCCACCCCGTCAATGCTGAACAGGTACTGGTACTGCTTGACGATGGCGTTCTTCGGTTCAGTCAGCACCCGCACCAGTGTGGCCTTGTCCAGGTGGTCCAGGCTGGTTACCACCGGCAACCGCCCCACCATTTCGGGTATAAACCCAAAGGCCAGCAGGTCCTCCGGCGTAACCTGGGAAAGAACGCTGTCCTCCATTTCCGCCCGGTTTCGGGCGCCGCCCAGGAACCCAAGCCGCGAACCGTGGCTGGCGATGCGGCGCGATATTATTTCGCTCAGGCCCTCGAAGGCGCCGCCGCAGATGAAGAGGATGTTGCGGGTGTTGATCTGCAGAAACTCTTGCTGCGGGTGCTTGCGCCCCCCCTGGGGCGGCACGTTGGCGATGCAGCCCTCAATGATCTTCAGCAATTCCTGCTGAACGCCCTCGCCCGACACGTCCCGGGTGATGGACCGGTTCACACCTTCCTTGCGGGCGATCTTGTCCATTTCGTCGATGTAGATAATCCCCTGCTCGGCCCGGGTTATGTCCCAGTCCGCCGCCTGGATCAGCCGCAGCAGGATGTTCTCCACGTCCTCGCCCACGTAACCCGACTCGGTGAGGGAAGTGGCGTCGCACACGGCGAAGGGTACCGCCAGGGTCCGCGCCAGGGTCTCCGCCAGCAGGGTCTTGCCGCTGCCCGTGGGTCCCATCAGCAGGATGTTGGCCTTTTGCAGTTCTACTCCGGAGCCGGCCACACCCGACCAGACGCGTTTGAAGTGGTTGTATACCGCAACGCTCAGGGTCTTCTTGGCCCGTTCCTGGCCGATTACGTAGGCGTCCAGGTTGGTGTAGATGTCCCGCGGCACCAGGGGGCCATCTGGCTTGGCGTGGTATGCAGGGGTCTGGGTAGCCTGGGGCTGAATGAGTTCACCCATGGCCCGAAGGCAGTCATAACATATGGAAGCCCGGCCCTGGCCGGCGAGGAATAATTCGCTGCGTGCCCTGCCCTTCCCGCAAAAGGAACACTGTAAGGGCCGAGTCCCACTTCTTCCTCTATTCTCCCTGCCGTCCGGACTTGCCATTGGTGATCCCTGCCAGAGTGTGATTGCGCTGGGCTAAGGGGTTGCCCTGCCCCCGGTGACTATCCCGAAGGTCCCTTCCCCCTTTGACGGGGGAAGGCTAGGATGGGGGTGAAATGCCACCGTACCATTCAGATATAAGGCACAAAGGATGTTTGCAGAATTTTTAACCGGTTTCCGGGACCTGCGCGCCCGCTGTGGAACAGGACCGACGCCTGCCTTGGGTACGTTACTCGGTGGCCTCAGAATCCGAGTCCGAGTCACCGCCGTTCTGGTTCACCCCGAGAATTTCGTCTACCAGGCCGTACTCCATGGCCTGCACCGGCGTCAGGTAGTTGTCCCGGTCACTGTCGCGAACGATGTTCTCCATTGGCTGTCCGGTATTGTCGCAGAGGATGCCCCGCAGCAGGTCCTGGAGGCGGGTAATCTCTCGCGCGGCAATCTGGATGTCCGACGCAGCGCCCTGGGTGCCGCTCTGGGCCTGGTGCATGTGTACGGTGGAGTTGGGCAGACAGTACCGCTTGCCCCTTGTCCCGCCCGACAGCAGGACCGTGGCCATGCTGGCGGCAATGCCCACGCACACGGTGGAAACCTCTGGCGAAATCATCTGCATCGTGTCGTAGATGGCCAGTCCGGCGGTGATGGAGCCTCCTGGGCTGTTGATGTATATATTGATTCCCCGGTCCGGGTCTTCACGCTCCAGGTATAGAAGCTGGGCTATTATGGTGTTGGCAACCTGGTCCATGATGGGCGTGCCCAGGAAAATTATGCGCTCTCTCAGCAGCAGGGAGTAGATGTCAAAGGCCCGCTCGCCCCGGGGACTGGTCTCAATCACCATCGGAATTATTCCCTGGGGGACCGTCAGCGCTGACTCCGTGGAGCCACCCAAGCTAAGCTGCCCGTTCTGCCACATGGCGGCGCTCATCGGGCGAAACTCGGGGTTGGCGGGATGCGAGGGGTTATAAAGCATTGGGTTAAGCTCCTTCATTACTCTCTTCCGTTTCCGATTGTCCTTCCTGGTTCGTGGAGTTGTCCTCGGCCGCTTCCGGGGCGTCTGTCTCCAGGGAAGCTTCGGCCGCGGGAGTTGCGTCTTCGCTTTCGGCCTGGTCGCTGTCAGGCTCTGCCTCGCTGCCTTCCCCCGGTTCCTGGCCCTGCACTATCTCTACCAGGCGGGCCATGACCTTCTGGTTCATCAGTGAGGCGCGGATGGAGTCCCTGGTGCCCTCCGAGTTGAAAGCCCGCCGCATGGCGCCCACGTTTTCTTCGGTAGCGCCGGCCAGGATAGACTCAATCTCTGCGTCTACTTCCTCAGGCTCAACTTCCAGCCCCTCTTCCTGCGCCAGCTTTCGCACTACCAGCATCCGGTTCAGCCGGTCTTCGGCTACCGGGCGAAGTTCGTCCTGGAACTCCTCCTCCGTTTTCCCCACATAGCTCAGGTAAGTGTCCAGGTCCAGCCGCTGGTTGCGCAGCATCCGCTCCCGTTCTTCCTGCATATTCTGGATTTCCCGCTCCAGCAGCAGGTCGGAAGCGGTAATGGTGGCCCTTTCCAGCAGGGAATTCAGGCTCTGTTTCTGGAAGGCCTGGTCGGCCTGGGATTCGGCCTCGCTGGTGATGCGTTCCAGGATGTGGGCGCGCAGGGCGGCCATATCGTCGAACCCGTCGCCCACGCCTTTTGCAAACTCGTCGTCCAGTTCGGCCAGCGCCCTTTCCTTGATGGAAAGGACGTCAACCTTGAAGGCCACGTCCTTGCCGGCGTACTCGGTCCGGGGATAGTCCTCGGGCACCGAAACGACAAATTCCTTGTGCTCCCCTTCTTCCGTTCCCTCCAGGTGTTCGGCAAAGCCGGGGAAGGGCAAAACGTTGGTGGATTCGGGAATATAGTCCACTTCCTGGTCATTGACCAGTACCTCGCCGTCCATCTCGCCCTCGACGTTCAGGTTCAGCAAGTCGCCGAACGCCACGGGTCGGGAGACCGGTTCCCAGGGCGCCATCTCGCGCCGTATCCGCTCCAGTACCTGGTCAACCTCCTCCTCGGAAATCTCCACCGGTTCCTTTTCCAGCCGCACACTGTAAAAGTCCCCCAGGTCCACAGTGGGCTCCAGGGGGACGGTGGCCGTAAAACACACGGGTTCCAGTTCAGTAACTTCAACCCGCGGCTCAACAAAGGCCTGGATTTCTTCGTCCTGCAGCGCCTGGTTAAGCGTTTCCGGAATCATGAAGTCCAGCGCGTCCTGGACCAGGGCCATGCGGCCAACGTAGCTTTCAACAATGGAGCGGGGGGCTTTTCCCTTGCGGAATCCGGGGATGTTCAGGCGGCCAACGGTGCGGCGGTAGGATCGGTCAATGTAAGGGTCTTCGTCCGTGGTGTCCATTTCAACGTTCAGGATAATCTCGACGGGGGTGGACGATTCCTTCGTAACTTTCACCGATCTTCACTCCGTAACTTGGTGCTCCGGGCAGGGCACAACTAGGGATAGCCACTACTAGCGGAAAGCCAAATTATAGCATAAACCACCGGGAGTCAAAAGTTTGCCGGCGGCTCGTAACCGTTCAGAACAGGGGGCAACAGGCCCCCCACAATATCGTCATACCGGCGAATTCCGGTAGCCAGGAGTCATTTTATGGCCGGGCTATCGCATTTGGAGACTTTTCTTAACCACAGAGGCGCAGAGTACGCAGAGTTGCACGGAGAGTCTCTGCGCTCCTCTGTGTACTCTGCGCCTCTGTGGTGAAAAATGCGTTGGAATAAAGGTAACTGAACCGGACGACCCAATTGGCGTGCGATAGCCCTGGCAACAACCCCTTGCCTCCTTGCCCGGCGCGCCCCTATCCTGAAACTGGGATTCGTGGGAGAACTCCTCTTATCCCGTGTGGCCTTAAGCGCCTCCCACCCCCAGCGTTGAAAGACCGGGGACAGCCCACAAATTGCCAGGCAACTGGGAGTGAGCCAAAATGAGCGGAAATGAGCGGAAAATTAAGAATTTCTCCCCTCCGCAAAGCTGGGTCTTATCTGGCTGCCTGCCGCCATTTTCCGCCGGAACCGGCTTTTTCGGCCCACCGCAGCCGACGGCCTCCCTTAAATGTTCCAAAATGCACTCGCCCTGCGCATTACCGTCCCGGTAACCCTTGCGTCTGCGAAAGCTGGTAGTATAATCAAGCCAAGCAGTCCGAAAGGGCGAATAAAATTCGCAACTCAACGAAAGCAGGAGGTTTTAAGCCATGACACAAGAGGTAATGCACGCTCAGATGGGAGGCTCCACCGGCGGGTCCGAAGAACTGGTCCAGGCCGGCGCCGTCACCTTTGGCCTCGAGTACCGCACCAACGTCGGCGCCATGAACGACGAGGGCATCTGCATTCACGTTTATGGCAACGAGATCGACGGCAATGACAAGGAACTGCTCCGGTTCGACTGCTTCCGCATCAACCCCCACTACCACTATCGCAACAAGCCCATGGACCAGAACGTCCGCCTGGAACTCGACTTCACCGCCGAGGGCGATCCCCTGTCCTGGACCCTGGACAAGATCCGGAACCGGCTGCCCATTATGCTGATCCGCTGCCAGGCCGACAATGTCGCCCGCTCCGTTGACCAGCGCGACGTCAACGCCGCCATGCCCAAGATCGTGGCCTGGGCCGAAACCAAGACCCACAACCGCGGCTAGGCCCTCAGCCGGTCTCGGTTATCCGCCGCTTCCGGTTTCAACCGTAACCACGGGCTTAACGGCCAGCGGGGTGGGACATCGGCGCCCACCCCGATTCTTTATTGCGGCGCGCGGCAATGTCCCAACGTCCAGGAAAGACCGGCAGCATGTAACGCCCAGTGCTCCTGGCTAAGAGGTCCCGTCCTCTACGCCACGAGGTAGGATGATGAACAAGTCCACATTTTTGCCGGCATGCCTTCTGCTGCTCCTGGCAATGGTGATTTCCTGCGCCAATCCCCCTCCCGTGAGCATTGGCACCGAAGGCGCCTATCCCCCCTTCGGTTACCTGAACGACGCGGGCGAACTGGAGGGCTTCGAAATCGACCTGGGCAACGAACTGTGCCAACGGGCAGGCCTGGAGTGCGTGTGGGTAACCAACGACTGGGACTCCATGATTACCAATCTCCGTGCCGGCAGGTACAACACCATCATGGCCGGAATGAGCATCGCCGAGGAGCGGGACGAGTTAATCGACTTCACCCAGCCCTACTTCCCCCCTGAACGGTCCGTTTTCGCTGCCCTGGCGGGATCCGCCGAAGACGTCACTCGCGAACGCGTGGCGGTGCAGACCGCCACAATCCAGGCGGACTACCTGGCTGGGAAAGTAACCGAGTTAATCGAGTACGGCCTGGCCGAAGAAACCATCCAGGCCGTGCTGAACGGACGTGCGGATTCCACCTTCGCCAGCCACTCCTATCTAAAGGACATCGTTGCCGCCAGCCAGGGCCAGCTTGACTTCGTAGGTCCACCCGTCTCGCTTGACTCAGGCGTAGGCATAGGCGTTCGGGAGGAAGATGATGAACTCCGTGAAAAGTTGGACGAGGCTATTGGTTCCATGAAAGAGGACGGTTCCCTCAACGCCCTGATTATCCGGTGGTTTGGAGAGGGAGAACCAACCTTCTGAACAAGAGCCAGGCCGGGATGTGCATTTGGCGAAATGGCGCGGACCCTTCGCCGCCAACGCAGGGGCGGTTCGCGAATCGCCCCTGCGTTGGCAGGTCCTGTCCCCGATAGGCGCTGGGTTCTGGCTCGAATTTGATTCGGGGTGGGACTGGGTCACATCGGTGTTTTTCAGGCTGAGAACACAGTCCTGCCTGGGCTTTGGTTTAGTGTGGACGGTGCAGGTCCTGGGTCCCGATTACTGGATAACCGGTTAGTCGGCATGCGCTTCGGCTCGACATGGTTCCCTGTGTTAAACTGGGCACTGTTCCCAGCAGGACTTTAGGAGGAATCATGCCCCCCAAGCAATACGCCAGCGCCCCGTCCCTGATACTGGACCCCACCAAGCTCTACTTCGCCAACATCAGCACCAACCACGGCGACATGCTGGTCCAGCTATTCGCCGATGAAGCCCCCCGCACCGTCAACAACTTCGTCTTCCTGGCCCGCGAGGGCTTCTACGAAGACGGCTCCTTCCACCGGGTCATCAAGGACTTCATGATCCAGGGCGGCTGCCCCGAGGGCACCGGCCGCGGCGGTCCCGGCTACCGCTTTCAGGATGAAACAGTAACCCGCCCGTACGTCAAGGGCACGCTGGCCATGGCCAACGCCGGCCCCGACACCAACGGCAGCCAGTTCTTCATCGTCCACGGCGCCAACGTGGGCCTGCCCCCCAACTACACCATTTTCGGCATGTTGGTGGAGGGCGATGAGACCCTCGACACGCTGGCCAATTCCCCCGTGGGTTCCGGCGCCGGCGGCGAACGCTCCGCCCCCACCGAACGGTTGCAGATCCACAACATCGAAATCCACGAACGGGAAGTAACCCCCGCCTGAACGGGACCGAAGTGAAACATGGATTTTCAGGATGAAGGGCTGACTGAGCAATTAACCTCACCCGGCAGCCACCAAAAAATCCTGTTCATTCTGTTAATCCATGTTTGAGTCCCTCCCCGCCCTCGGCTTCCGCGCAAACAGGAAAAGCACCCCGCCCAGGAAATTGAAACCGGCCAGCAGCAGGAAAGCGGGGTCGTAGATGCCCTGAACGTCTCTCATATATCCGGCCAGGGGCGACCCGATCAGCAGCAGCACATTCATTGGCACCGTGGACAGGCCCAGGATGCGGCCAAAGGATGTCCGCCCAAAGTATTCGCCGCGAATGGCGGTAGTCAAGGGGTTGCGGCCCCCGAAGCCAATGCCGAACAACACTGCAAACAGGTAAAACATCAGTATGTTTGTGGACAGCGTCAATTCCACCACTGCCGCCGCCTGGATGGTCGTGAATATGAACAGGGTTATGTTCTTGGGCCACCGGTCGCCCACGTATCCCCCCACCAGTTGAAACACCATGGCGGTCGCCGTGTACACCACCACAATCCAGCCCGTGGTCTGCACGTCGAACCCCTTGTCCTTCAGCAGCAGCCCCAGGTGGGTCATGATGGCCAGGATCACCATGGACGTGAACCCGTGGCCGAAGGATATGAGCCAGAAAGCAGGTGTCCTCAGGGCCTGCCCGGCAGTCAAGTCTCCGTCATCCTGGGTCGGGGGTCGTCGCGGCGGGGCGGTAGCTGTTCTGGTTCCCTGTGCCTGGCCGGAGGAGGACTGGGGGTTTGACGCGGTGGCTGCCTGGGCCGGTGGTTCCGCCGGATCGCCGTCGGGAAGCTGTCCGTAGTCCTGCGGGCGGTTACGAATGAGGCGTGTCAGGGGAAAGGCCAACTGTTGTTGTCCAGCGATTCTGTCCCGTTAAATGGAAAGCGAAAATGTCACCATGGTTAGTCGGCTGAGATGGTTAGTCGGCTGCGATCTGGACTTGGGCCAGGGCTTCGGCCTTGGCCCGCTCCTTGGCGCTGAGTAG
>JAJEDS010000058.1 GCA_022821365.1 Dehalococcoidia bacterium
CTCGTAATTATTGTCCTCATCGTCATCTTTGGGGTCCTCGTAATTGGGCGTCTGCTTGAAATACAGATCGGCGTGTTCGTCGCTGGAGCCGGACAGGTCCAGCCTAAAGAGGTCCCGGTCAACCCCGGAAATGGTCCATTCAATGCTGCCCCCCTGGACATCAGTGGCGGTCAGCGAATCCACTGGGTTGGTGTCGTTCTCCAGGTGGCTTATGGGGCTGGCCTTGCCTGTGATACTGATGCCTTCGAGGACATCGGTTACCGAGACCAGCACGCACCTGGCGGTGACGTTGGCGTCCTCCGGCGTCACGCCAACGAACACTTCATAAACGTTGTCCCCGTCGGAATCTGTGGGAACCTCATAGTTCGGCGGATTGATGAACGTCAGTTCACCGTTGCTGTCCAGTCGGAAGTCATCGGCGTCGGCGCCAAACAACCTAAGGGTCTGGGAATTGGGAGCAGTGTAGGAGCCTATGGCATTCGCCGCGTTCTCCGCGAAGGACACCAGGTCGGGACCCTGGACGGATACGCCGTCGCTAACGTCCTGAACCCGCACTGTTATGTCTGTCACTGATTCAACGTAAGGGTCCCCCGTGTCGGGAGTAACCCGAATGGTGTACTCGTTATTGCCATCATTGTCCGAGGGAGCTTCGTAGTCCGGTGGTTTTCTGAATGTCAGGATTCCGTTGCTGTCGATGGTGAAATAGGCGCCGTCATCGCCCGAGATTGTCCAACTGGAGATTTGGGTCTCGTCCGGGTTGGCGGTATCCAGGTCCGCAACCAGCCAAGTACCATTCTCGAAATAGTCCAACCGCACGCCGTGTGTAGTCGGGTATTTGTCAATCCCCTTGATAGTCGTCACGGGCACGCTGGTCTCTCCGTGAGGAGTAAGGAACAGCTTCATAGTTTCGCTGGCGTTGCTCAGGTCGGTAACCGTTACGTGTACCTCGTATTGGTTCGCCGTGTAGTCCAGGGTATCTTTTGTGAGCAGGTCACCATGTTCGTAGCCCAGCTCGTTGACGATCTCAAAATGGTTGGCATCCGGACCGGAGATGGAGTAAATGAAGTCGTCGCCACCGTCGCCTTCATGAGGGCTGATGGGGTTATAAATGTAGGAACCAACCGGATAGTAAGGCCGGATGGTCTGGCAGGAGTCCTCTCCACATTCATAGCTTTCTCCAGGGCGAAGGTTTGGAGGGTTGTTGTCGGTCGGTATCGCCCGCACATGAATGGCCTGGTCAAAAGATGCGGTTTTCCCTGAGCCCCGACGGTCGGTGTAAGTGGCTGTTGCCTTCAGGTACTTTTCAGTATCTGCGGCCACCGGCGTATAGCTGTTGGCCGTGGCGGAGTTTACGTCGGTAAAGGTTCCAGTTCTGCTGTCCGAACGGGACCACTGCCAGGTGATGCCAGAAACATTGCCGTCAGGATCGGAGAGGGTGGCGGTTACCTCGGTGCTGACCTGGGCACGCTGCCAGTTGGAAGTGACTTTTCCCGGCTCCTCCAGGTCGTTCACATTGATGGTAACGGTAACGGAGTCGGTGCTTCCACTGGGGTCGGTGGCCACCACCACGACCGAGAAGGTGGACTCGAATTCGTAGTCCAGTTTATTGCCAACCCACAGCTGACCCGAGGACGAGTCAATGCCGAAGTGAGTCTTGGAGCCGTCCTGGATGGAATAAACCAAGTCGTCGCTGTCGCCGTCCGTGGCGGTGACCGGCGCGCCGATATCGGTGTAAGAGGCGGTGTTCTCGCCCACGGAGCGGGTGGCGGTAGCGCCTTCCGTGAACACCGGCGCACTGTTTGCCTGGGCCAAAGCCCTGTCGGCCAGGGGAAGTGCAAGAATAAGAGCCGAAAGGAGAAGAACGGCCATCTTTAATGTCAGAAAGGGAAAATACGAAGAGAACACCTTGAAGTGCATACCCACTCCTCCCGACGACCGAGGGACCCGACTACAAGAAGCTGTGCTTACGGGCGGAGCGGAAAAAGAGGCCGCAGCCTTGTGCGGGTAAGAGGGGCGGGCACCGCCTCACAGTCATCACCACCAACACGCCCTGTCTATGATCTGCCCCGCCTGCTCTCGATGGCGTCGCGCCGTTCACTGACGAGTGGCATCACTCTCTCTTCCCGGGGAGAGCCTGCCGGGACATTTAGACAGGTTGAATTTAACACACTGGCATGAATTCCACATACCGGCCGATGGAACCACTTTAGAGGAGTTTATGTAGACCCAGATTGATCTGCACCGAGGAACATTCGCAAGCAGTTGCGGGCGCCGCTTCCAATGCTGCCGTCCCCACAGGGAAGCCAATTCGGCTGAATGGCGCTGCTTGAAGTGCATTGATGTTCCATGTGAGGGTTGCTAACCGCGCAGCCCGCCGGCAGCCAAAACTGGATGACAAGTGGCCCCTGGTCGCCGGCGAAAGAGTCCGGTTGGGACTTGTCAGTGCTCCAATGCAGGCGGTCTCGCCATGGGACCAGGGCAGACCTGTGTGTCTGCCCCTGGAATTCTCGCGTTCGGAGCACCTAAACCGAAGCGCTATTCTGGGACTTGCCGCCCCTGCTGTTGCGACTTGCTGACAATCCTGCGTTGCACTTGTGGAGCAGAATCAATTTCCTGGCTGGCGACTCCCATCTGCTCCCCTCTCGAAGCGAACCCCGAGCTCTGTCTCCCCTGGTTGGGAAACGTCGCCTGTCACCAAGCAAGGTCTCCACATTACCGGTGGATTAAGCCATCGACACTGACAGCCATGCAACTAGGCCCCAACAATAGTCAAGGCCGGCCTACACGGGCTTCACCATATTCCTGCCAGGATACAATCCAATGTCGAACAAGCCTACAAGGGCGCTCAAGGGCCAGCTTAGCCCTTCCGGCGTAGCCCGCGCCATCCGGGACTACGAGCGCCGCTTCAACGAGGGCAAAAGTAGAGCGCCGGCAAGTGTTGGCGGCGGCCACAGAGAAATCAACGATCTCTGCTATGACCTGGCGCCGGATTTCTTCGAGTACGGGTGGGGCAGGTCGTTCCACTTCTCGCCCCGGATTCCAGAAGAGAGCTTCAAGGAGTCGCCGGACCGACACGAATGCAATATAGCCGACGCGCTGGACCTGCGCCACGGCATGACCGCGGCCGATCCGGGTTGCGGTGTCGGCGGCCCTCTCTTGCAGATTGCCGCATACACCGACGCCAGGGTGGTCGGCGTCAACTGCAACGCCTGTCAACTGGGGCGCGCCCGGTAATATGCCAATGAAACGGGGCTGGCGGACCAGGTTGACTTCCTGGAGTGTGATTTATTGAATGTCCCCACTCCCGATAAAGCAGTCGACGCTGTGTACTCGATCGAAGCCACCTGCCGTGCTCCGGACAAGGTCAGCATCTACAGTCAGGCGTATCGCCTGCTTAAGCCAGGCGGCCACTTTGCCGCCTACGAGTACTGCGTGACTATTGCATGACCGAAAAGTACGACATGGAAAATCCCACTCACCGCCGGCTGAAGGAAGACATAGCGCAGGGCGGGGGTCTTCTCGTTATCGATGATGCTGAATCCATCATCGGGGCGCTGAATTCAGTGGGATTCGAAGCGATGGAGAACCGGGACTTGTCCATGCAAACCGGACTATCTATACCCTGGCACCAGCCGCCGGTCGGTTCCGGCCTTTCCCTGGCGAGCTTTCGCAGTTCAGGTGTTGGGCGCTGGTTGACCCACCATACACTGATAGGACTGGAGGCGCTGCGGGCAGCGGCCAGGGAACGGTGGCCGTATCAGACATGCTAAACCTGTGCCCAGCGGCAATGGCAGAGGCGGGGCGCCTGGGCATTTTCTGCCGATGTACTTCATTCACGCCCGCAAACCGGGCTGAAATAAAATCTCCGAGTCCCAACCTTTCCTATCTGGGACCCAGGCTGCTGCTGCCCTCGTCGACGTACACGGTATGGCCCACCCGTAACAGCCTGATCTGCTGGCGGTACACCATTTCTCCCACCGGACAATCCGTGCCGTGAAGGTCCGAGAACCATTCCACTTGAGCGGAGTCCTGGCCCGTAGACAGCGCTTCATCCAGGACACGGCCTTCGGTCCCTTCCACCGGCGGCAGTCCCAGCAACGACAGGACGGTGGGAGCCAGATCGATATTGCCGGACGGAACATCAACCACCACGCTGTCTTTGAAGTCAGGGCCACCAGCAAAAAGGATGTTGTGCAACTCAGAGTGGCCCATGGACCCGTGCTGGCCTTGGCCAGGGACGCCACCGGTGGAGGAGATGGAGCCGACATAACCTGAGGGGTTGGAATCGGGACTCCAGCGGAAGGACATGGCGACGTCGGGTGCGCGCGGGCCCTCGTTACCTACCAGCGCAGCGGGCAGCGTGCCAGGGATACAGCCCACCCGTTCAGAAACCGTCAGGTTGCCGCACCAGGGCTGGGTCATGAGCCATTCAACCAGGTTGACTACGGTTTCTCTACTCCAGGGGCTGGAGTAGAGGAGGACCGCCCCGCCATTGTTGGCGACAACGACGCCTCCGGGCTCCCCGCCCGGTGGAAAGCCTGCTTCCCGAGCCAGCGTCTCGACACTTACCGTTTCGGCGATGGTGGAGTAGCCGTGGTCGGAAACAACCATGACGTTGGTTTCGGCGCCCCTTCCGCTGTCTTCCAGCCAGCGGAGAACCTTGCCGAATTGAGCGTCGGCCTCGACTACCGCAGCATCCGACAGCTCGGACCCGACACCAGCATCGTGCTGCGACTTGTCCGGTTCCGATGACCAGATGAGGGCCACCGACGGGTCCCGCTCCGGCAGTATGTACTCGGTAAGAATGCTAACGGCGTGAGCCATACGGGGAGTGTTGGGGCGGGACTCGGCAGGCCAGGGGCCGAAGCGGGCCACAATGTCCTCGTGCAGGGGACGGGGCAAGGCGAAGTCCGGATGCATGGTTGCGCCGCCCAGAGTTCCGGCCCTGGGGTTGTGGAGATAGGCATTGCCACTGGTGCCCACGCCGATGGCCACGTATTCCTGCCCGTGGCGGGACAGGACTTCGGCCAGGGTGGGGGCCAGCAACACCTGGCCGGTCTTCTGTGCCAGTTGCTCCAACTGGGGCTCCAGGGCTGGCATGGGGTTGTTCGGGTCGTACTCGGGTACCAGCAGGGTATTGGCGGCGATGCCATGGCCGCCGGGATGACGGCCCGTTACCATACTGGAAGCATTGGCGCGGGTAACACTGGGGTACACGGCATGGTGGTTGGAAAAGGTTACGCCGGCAGCAGCGAATGCCGCCAGGTTGGGCATCAGCCTCTCGGTTACCTGCGCCGGTTGGAGGCCGTCAAAAACTACTATCAAGACCTTGGTCATGCCACCCCCCGACAGCCAGATTCAGAAATGAGACAGGCGATAGATAATCCGAGGAACCCTATTGGTCGTCGCCGTTTGCCGTAAAGTAGTCGTACTTCCTGCCCGCCAGGTCCACAACATCCGGCACGTCTTCTTCAAGAAGATAGCCCTCGGCCACCAGTTCCATAGCCGCCACGGTTACTTTTTCCACGTAATCTTCACGATCGGCATAGCGTTCTCCAATGGAAGGCCGGGGGTCGCCGGAAGCTTCCCGGTCGGCCTGGGTTACCGGCAGGGGCAGGGTCCAGCCTGCCAGGCCGCCGGTGATGCCGATGTAGAGATTGGCGTTGCCGATGCTCTCGTCGCGCAGGTTCCAACCGGTGTAGGTGGCCACGGGGACCGACAAGTCAGGCAGGCGGATGCCGCCCCGTTCATTGAAAGATTCGTCCAGGTCCGCGACCAGGGCGGGGAACTCCTCTCCTTCTACGGCAGGCAATGTGGTGGTGCGCCCCAGGTGCGCTTCCGGACCGTAGTCCAGCCTGATGGCCCGGGTGGCCCGGGGCGGCACCCGCACGTCCGGAAGTTGGGCGAACCGGTCCAGGAGGGTATGCGACTCCACCGCAGTGCCGCTGTCCAGGCTGGGATGGCGACTGGCCGGTGGCTCTTCTCCGGTAGTCACCCAGCGGTCCAGGTTCTCCAGCACCGCGCGGGAAAGGGGAGCATAGTCCACGCTGTTGAAGGGAAGCTGACCCTTGATGCCGTCCGCCGTCCGTATTTCCAGCGGCGGAAACTCGCCCGACCCATGCTGGCAACCGGCAAAGTGGTAGCGGCGCACCGACGGCGATTGCGGGGCGTCGGTCAGGGTCTCCAGGTCGGTGTGGATCAGGGCGGCGTCGCCCCTCCAGTATTCGGCCGAGGTGTTGGTGAACATAATCTTGGGCAATGGGCCCCGACGCTCCAATGACTCCAGCAGGGAGCCCTGGGCGCCGGTAACCGGATCGGTCTGGAGGGTGTCGGTGAAGGGGAACATTTCCGGGATGATGTAGCACACATCCTTGGATGGCTGGCCAAAGCGCAAGTTGAACTCACCCCGCATTCCCCCGGCCACGTGGGGCATTATCCCGTCCAGCGAAATGCGTCCTTCCTCGTCCTGGTTGATGCCCACGTGGATGTACTGGCGCAGGAAACGCCCGCTCTGGGAGCGGCCCATGGCATAGGCATATTCGATATCGCCGGCACAGGGGTTTCCGGCAGCAGCGGGGGCGTACTTCAGGAATCCGACCGCGTCCCGCATTGCGGCAAAGCCCAGGCCAACAATGCGGCTGCCGGTGGTGGTATAAACCAACTGGTAAATCCGGCCGGGCTCGAAACCTGAAGGCATGTAGACGTGGTTGAAATCAGGCTCTATGTCCTCGTCCTCCACCCGAACGAATGACCACTCGCCCCGGTCCACTGGCGTGGCGGGACTGTTGGGCAGGTCCCTCACCGTCAGGGTCGCCCCTGCCTCTTCCGGGTCGGCTGCCGGATTGGGAAGGTGCTGACGGTCAGCCAGCAGGAACACCTGGGTTGGCTGGTCGCACTGAAACTGGCAGAGAACCTTGCCAGTAAGGGGGCCTTCGGGACCCACGGCCTCGGGTGCGTGCAAGCCAATCAGGCCGGGAGTGGGCGGCACGTCGGCCTGCCAGCCCGCCCAGACCACCGTGTAGCCCCGCCGCATCAGGTAGCCGTTGCCCGCCTCCAGGG